>CP102982.1:177500-225730 GCA_030849285.1 Candidatus Psyllophila symbiotica | reverse complement strand
AATTTTAATTTAAAAATGAATAGTAATTTGTAAATTATAATATAAATAATAATTTTTATATTATTGATTAAATAAATTTTAAAATATTAATATTTTTAAAATTGTATTTTAAAATAATTAATTTTTAAAGTTTAAAAATATTTTTAATAATTATATTAATTAAAATTAAAAATTTTTCAAAAATATTAATTTTTTGTCTTTTTTTAAATGCGCATTCTTTTTTTTTAATAATTTTAATACCAATTTTTTTATATATATTATAAGAAGTTAATATTACTAAATATGTTCTTATAGGTAATTTAAATAAACTATTAATTGAAGATTTATAATATATATTAGATTGATTAATTAATTTTTTAATTATAATAATAAGATAATATATATTTTTTTTTTTAAAAAAATTATATTTATTTAAATTAAATTTTTTAAGTAAACAATTAGGTAAATAACAACGTCCGTTTTTATAATCAAATATAATATCTCTAGAAATATTTATTAATTGAAAAGCTATACCTAAATCACATGCGTAATTTAAAATTTTATTATTATATTTTTTAAAAAAAAAATTAGTTATAATTACCCCAATTACACCTGCTACATGATAACAATATTTTAATGTATCTTTAAATTTTTTATAAAACTTATTTTTTAAATCCATTGTAAAACCTTCTAGGTGATCGAATATATAAATTGGAGAAATATTATATTTATAAATTATTTTTTTTAATTTATTAAAATGAAATTCATTTATTTTTAAATTACAATAAATTTTTTGAGTATTTAAAATAAAATTTTGAATATGTAATTTTTTATTTTTATTATTATGTTTTTTTTTAAATCCTAAAATTTCATTATCAATTATATCATCACAATAACGACACCAAGAATATAAAATTAATATATCTTTTTTTATAAAATCATTTAAAAAAAAATATGAAAAATTAAAATTTTTTGATCCCTTTTTAATGTCATTAGACATATTTTCCTATAAATTTAAATATAATTAAATTAAATTAAATTTTTAAAAACAATTTGTGAAGTTATTTTAGCAGAATTGAGAACACCAGGTATTCCAGCTCCAGGATGAGTTCCTGAGCCTACAAAAAATAAATTTTTTAAAATTTTATCTTTATTTTGTATACGAAATAATGCACTTTGTAATATATTTGGAGATATTGAAAAAGAAGTACCATAAAAAGTATTTAAAATATTATTAAAGTCTAATGGTGTAAAAATTTTTGAAACTATTATATTTTTAATTAAATTAGGCATATAATATTTTTCTAAATATTTTAATATCCTATATTTTAATTTAGGACCTTCAATTAACCAATTAATATTAGAAATACTTAAATTAGGTACAGGTAATAAAATATAATAACTTTCACATCCTGTAGGTGCTAAAGAATTATCTGTTTTACAAGGTGAATGTAAATATATTGAAAAATCTTTTATTAAATTTTTAAAATTAAAAAGATTATAAATTATTTTTTTATAATTTATTCCAAATAAAATAGAATGATGTAAAAATTTATCATAATTATTTTTTAATCCAAAATAAATTATAAATAATGAATTACTAATATTTTTTTTACTTAAATATTTTCCATAAATATTAGATTGTAAATTTTTATTTAATAAATTTTTATATGTATTTATAACATCAGAATTTGATATTATTGAAGTAGTTTCTATAGATTTACCGTTATTTAGATAAACTTTTTTAATTATATTTTTATGAATTTTAATATTATGTATTTTTGAATTTAATATTATCTTACCACCTAAACTTTTATATAGTTTTAACATAGCTTTAATTAAACAGTACATTCCACCTTTAGGATACCAAAAACCCCATTTACGTTCTAATGAATGTATTAAAGTATAAATTGAAGATACTTGAAAAGGATTACCGCCGATTAATAATGAATGAAATGAAAAAACTTGTCTTAAATATTTATTATTTATATAATTTGATACTTTATTATATATATTGTTTGAAATTTCTAAAGTTTTAAATTTATATAAAATATTTAATATATTACTTTTAAATAAAAATGGTTTATGAATATATTTTTTATATGTTTCATAAAATACTTTATTTGAATAATTTAAAAATCTTCGATATCCAAAAATATCATTAAAATTAAATTTTTTAATTTGTTCTTCTAATTGTATTTGATTGTTATTATAAATAAATGATTTTCCACATTCCCAAAATATTTTATAAAAATGTTTAACTGGTAATAATTCAATATTATATTTTTTATTATTATTAATAGATAGAATTTCTATAATTGAATTAGGATTAGTAATAACTGTTGGACCTGTATCAAAAATAAAACCCTTTTCTTTATAAATATTAGCACATCCTCCTGGTTTATTTTGTTTTTCAATTATTAAAGTATCAACTCCTTTTGATTGAAGTCTAATAGCTACTGCTATTCCTCCAATTCCTGATCCAATAATTATTACTTTTTTCATTTTAAATAAAAATAATTAATTATTAAAAAACATAAAATTTTAAAATATGAAATAGGAGGATTTAATAATATAATTTTTATTTTATCAAAAAAATTAATTTTTTCTAAATAAAATCTGTTAATTAAAGTTTCTGGAAAATTATAAAATTTTTGAATTAATTTATATCTTTTATTTAAAGAAATTAATAAAAAAAAAACTTTATTTAATAAAATGTATTGTTTTTGATTTTTGTAAATATTTTTAGATAAATAATTAAATTCATTTAATATTTTTTTATAATTTAAATTGTTAATTTTTAAAATATTATTAGATAAAATTAAAAATAAATACAAAGAATAACCAGTTATAGAATGATAAAAATTACCATTTAAACCATTTAAAATGATATTTTTAAAAATTTTATTTTTATTATTTTTTAATTTTATAGGAATTATACCCTGTTCTTCTTTTATTAATTTTTTAATAATCCATTTTTTTCTTTTTATATATTTAAAGATATTTTTTCTTAATAAGTTTATTTTTAAAATATTATTATTAATATAATGTGTATCTTCTATTAATAATTTATATTTTGAAAATGGAATAATATAAATAAAATGAAAACTTTTTTTTTGACAAACTGTTGAATCCATAATAATTGGATTAATTAAATTATGAGGTTTTTTAAAAACCCATTCTTGACCTAAAAATATTTGTAATCCTATTTTTTTATTTTTTTTAGGATAATAACCTCTACCATCTATTATTAAATTACAATTTAAAATAATTCCATTATTTAATTGAACAAAATTTTTATTATATTTTATAATATTAGTATTTAATAAAATTTTATTTTTAAATATTTTTTTAAAATATTTAAAAAAATTATTAGATTTAATACAAAAATAATTATTTTTAAAATTTTTAATATAATTAGGAAATTTTATTGTATAATTATCCCATTTATTATAAATTATTTTATTTATATAATTATCTTTATTTTTAATTATATTATTATCAAAAAAAGACCATGTATGATTACTTATTAAATTATTATTTGAAACAATTATTATAATTTTTAATTTCTTTTTAAATAAATTTAAAGCAATTAAACTATTTGATAAACCTGCGCCTATAAAAATTATATCGTATTTATTATTTAAAAATATCATAATTTTAAAAAAAATTAATATAATAAATAATTTATGATAAAAAAAATAATTAATTTTTTTTTTATAATAATTATATTTTTTTTATTTAAATTTAAATATAATTCAATAAATATTGATGTAGGATTTTCACCAGGAGATACAGCAAAAAATATAATTTTAAAGTCAATAAATAATTCAAAAACATCAATTGATATTGCAGCATATTCTTTTACAAATAAAATTATAGCAAAATTATTAATTAAAGCTTATAATAGAGGTGTTAAAATACGTATTGTTGCAGATAAAAAATCAAATACTGGAAAATATACCATTGTTAAATATTTAAAAAAACATAATATAAAAATTAAGTTAAATAATAAATATTTAATAATGCATAATAAATTTATGATCATTGATAATAATTCAATTGAAACAGGTTCTTTTAATTATACTAAAAACGCAATATATAAAAATGCTGAAAATGTTATTTTAATTAAAAATAAATTTAATATAATTAAAATTTATAAAAAAGAATTTAATATTTTATGGAAAGAATCTGAAAAAATTTAATTTTAATTATATTAAATTTATTTTTTAATAAATTTTCGATTAAAACGTTTTCTTTCATTTTCTTTTAAATATTTTTTACGTAAACGAATAGATTTGGGAGTAATTTCAATTAATTCATCATCTTCAATAAATTGTATTGCTTTTTCTAAAGTAATATTAATAGGTGTAATTAATGTAATTGCTTCATCTGAACCAGATGCTCTCATATTTGTTAATTTTTTTCCAGTAATACAATTTACAGTTAAATCATTAGAACGTGAATTTACACCAATTATTTGTCCTTCATATATCCCTTCTCCATGTTTTATAAATAATTTTCCTCTATTTTGTAAATTAAATAAAGCAAATGAAACTGCTTTACCATTATTATTAGATATTAATACACCATTAGATCTTTTATTAATTTCAATATTACAAATGTCATCATAATGACTAAAGGCAGAATATATTAATCCAGAACCATTTGTTATTGTTGTAAAGTCAGATCTAAATCCTATTAAATTACGAGATGATATTATATATTCTAATCTAATTTGTTCTTTATTATAAGAAGTAATATTTTTTAAAATTCCTTTTCTTTTTCCTAAAGATTTAATAATTATTCCTTGATATTTTTTTTTAATATCTAATAATAAATTTTCAAATGGTTCTTTAATAATATTATTAATTTTTTTAGTAATAACTTTAGGTCTAGATACAGATAATTCAAAACCTTCTCTTCTCATATTTTCAATTAAAATTGATAAATGAAGTTCACCTCTTCCAGAAACTTTAAAAATATTAGTATTTTTAGTTTCCTCTATTTTTAAAGATATATTAGTTAAAATTTCTCTTTTTAATCTTTTAAAAATTTTTCTAGAAGTAATAATTTTTCCTTCACGTCCACTAAAAGGTGAATCATTAACATGAAAAAACATAGTTATAGTTGGATCTTCTATTAAAAGTGGAGGTAATGGTTTAAAATTATCAATATCACATATAGTATCTGAAATATTTAATTCTCCTAAACCAGTAACCGCAACAATATCTCCAGCGTATGCATTTTTTATTTCAATACGTTTTAAACCTAAATAACTAATTATTTTACAAATATTTGCATTTCTTACCTTTTTTTTTTTATTAATAATAATAACTTGTTGATTATTATATAATTTACCACTTTTAATTCTTCCTATACCAATAGTACCTAAGTAATTATTATATTCTAATTGTGAAATTTGCATACATAATTTTTTGTTAATATTATTTTTAGGGGGTAATATATTATTTATAATTGTTTCTAATAATGGTGTCATATTATTTTTCATATTTTTATAATCAAAACCTGAAATTCCATTAATAGCTGATGTATAAATAATAGGAAAATTAAGTTGATCATCATTAGCATTTAAATTAACAAATAAATCAAAGGTTTTATCTAATACCCAATCTGGACGAGCTCCAGATCTATCAATTTTATTAATTACAAGAATTATTTTTAAATTATTAGAAAATGCTTTTTGTGTTACAAATCGCGTTTGGGGCATAGGACCTTCTAAAGCATCAACAATTAAAATAGCTCCATCAACCATTGACATAATACGTTCAACTTCACCACCAAAATCAGAATGTCCAGGAGTATCAATAATATTTATACGATACCCATTCCATATAATAGAAGTATTTTTTGAAAAAATAGTAATACCCCTTTCTTTTTCTAATTCATTATAATCCATTATTCTTTTATTATAAATATTATTTTTAATTATTCCAGAATGTTGTAATAATTTATCTACTAAAGTTGTTTTACCATGATCAATATGAGCAATAATAGCTATATTTCTTATTTTTTTATTCATATTATATCCAATTTATATATTTATTCTTTATATTTATATAATAGTTATAACTTTTATTAAATTTATAAATACTTATAATAATATAACTTATTTTAAATTTATTTTTATAATTATAATTAATTTATAAATATTTTAAATAAATTAAATTAATATATAAAATTTAAATATAATAAAATTAGAGATAATAATAATGAATAATTTAATTAAAACCCAAGTTGTAGTAATAGGTTCTGGTCCATCAGGTTATTCATCAGCATTTCGATGTGCTGATTTAGGATTAAAAACTATTTTAATAGAACGTTATAAAAAATTAGGTGGTGTTTGTTTAAATGTTGGATGTATACCATCAAAATATTTATTATATATTTCTAAAATTATTGAAGAAATTAAAATTTTAATTAATAAAAATATTATATTATGTAATTTTAAAAAAAATATTAATAAAATTAGAGAATATAAAAATAATATAATTAATAAAATTAATACAGGAATTTTAAATTTATCAAAATTTAGAAAAATTAAAATAATTAATGGTATTGCTAAATTTAAAAATATTAATTCATTAATAATTGAAAATAATTTAAAAAAAATAGAATTAATATTTAACTTTGCTATTATAGCAACTGGATCAAGACCAATTAAATTACCCTTTTTAAAAGAAAAATCTTCAGTTATTTGGAATTCAAATGATGCTTTACAATTAACTGAAATACCAAAAAAATTATTAATTATAGGTGGAGGAATAATTGGTTTAGAAATGAGTTATATATATAATTCATTAGGCTCTGAAGTAGATATAATTGAAATAAATAATCAAATAATACCTGAAGCTGATATAGATATTTCAAGAATTTTATATAAAATTATGAAAAAAAAAATAAATATAATGTTAAATACTTTTATAAATAAAATAAAAATTAGAAATAATTTTGCATATGTTGAAATAAAACATAAAAATTTTTTAGAAAATAAAATTTATAATAAAATATTAGTTGCAATTGGACGTAAACCTAATATAAATAATATAAATATTAAAAAAATTGGAATTAAAATAAATAATAAAGGATTTATATTAACTGATAATCAATTAAGAACTAATATAAATAATATTTTTGCAATAGGAGATATAACAGGTCAACCAATGTTAGCACATAAGGGTATATATGAAGGTCATATAGCTGCTAATGTTATTTTTGGTAATAACTATAGTATTTTTGAAAAAAAAAATATACCATCAATAGCTTATACTGATCCTGAGTTAGCTTGGGTTGGGGTAACTGAAAAAATAGCAATTAAAAATAATATAAATTATAAAATTTCTATTTTCCCTTGGTCTGCATCTGGTCGTGCAATTATTTTAGAATGTGAAAAAGGTGTAACTAAATTAATTTTTGAAAATAAAACAAATAAAATAATTGGAGGGGCAATTGTAGGAACACATGGAGGAGAATTATTAGGAGAAATTTGTTTAGCAATAGAAATGTGTTGTGATGTTGAAGATATTGCTTTAACAATTCATGCACATCCTACTTTAAATGAATCTATAAAATTAGCTGCTGAACTTTATTTAGGTGTTATTACTGATATTATACCAAAAAAATAATTAATTATTTTTAAAATTTTAAATATTTTTTTAAAAACAATAAAATATTAAAAATTAAAAATTAAATATTAAATCTAAATAATATTAAATTTATAAATTAATATTTTTTTAAATATGGTGACTATAACTCAGTTGGTAGAGTTCTGGATTGTGGTTCCAGTTGGCATGGGTTCAATTCCCATTAGTCACCTTATATCTTTTAAATAATTTATTAAAACGGTGAGTAGCGCAGCTTGGTAGCGCAACTGGTTTGGGACCAGTGGGTCAGGGGTTCAAATCCTCTCTCGCCGATATTTAAATAAAATTTAATTTTAATTATAATAATTATTTAAAATGTATAAAATTTTTACCAGTAAGCTTTAACAAACTGTAATTATTTAAATAAATTATGTTAAAAATTATATATAATTTATTAAATATTTTTAACTTTATTAATTAAAAAAATAAAAGTTTTTTTATCAAAAATTGCAATATCAGAAAGTATTTTTCGATTAATATTTATTGATAATTTTTTTAAACCATTTATAAATTTATTATAAGATAAATTTTGTTCACAAACTGCTGCATTAATTCTTGTAATCCATAATTTTCTAAATGTACGTTTACGTTGTTTTCTATCACGATATGAATATTGTTGTGCTTTAATTATTGCTTGATAAACAACTCTATAAACTCTAGATCTAGCTCCATAATAACCTTTAGCTTGCTTAATATATTTTTTATGTCGATTATGTGCTGTAACACCTCTTTTAATATGAGTCATAAAATTTCCTTTAAATTATTTAAATTTTAAAAAATAAGGTAAACAAGATTTTATTAATGGTAAATCTTTTTTTGAAATTATACTTTTAGAGCGTAAATGTCGTTTTCTTTTTGAGGTTTTTTTTGTAAGAATATGTCTTAAATTAGAATGTTTTCTTTTAAAATTATTTTTTTTTATAATAAATCGTTTATAAGCACTTTTAATAGTTTTTATTTTTAACATTTTAAATAAAATATAACCTTTAAAAATAAATTATTTTAAAATTAATTAATATTTGGTGTAAGAATCATTAATAATTGTTGATTTTCTATTTTTTTTGAAAATAACTCAATATTAGCAATTTTTAAATTTTCACAAATATTTTTTTGAATACGTTCTAAAATATTTATACCTAAATTTTTATGAATTATTTCTCGTCCTTTAAATTTAATTGTTATTTTAATTTTATTTTTATTTTTTAAAAATTTAATAATTTTTTTTATTTTAATATTATAATCATTAATATTTGTTACTGATCTAAATTTAATTTCTTTAATTTGTAATATTTTATTTTTTTTTTTTTTTTTTTATTAATCTATTTTTTTTATATAAAAATTTTCCATAATTCATTAATTTAAAAATAGGTGGGGTAATATTAGAATTAATTTCAACTAAATCAAGATTTAATTTTTTTGATTTTAAAAGTGCCTCATTTAAACTAAATATTCCAATAAATTTACCATTTTCATTATTTAATCTTATTTTTGTTAATTTAATTTCTCTCTTTTTATTATAATATATATTTTGTTTTTTAATAACTTTAATAATTTATCTCCATTATTTTATATATAAAAATAAAATTAAAATAAATGTTAAAAAATTTTTTCAAGATAACGTTCAGCATCTAATGCTGCCATACATCCTGTTGCAGCTGAAGTAATTGCTTGACGATAAACATTATCCATAACATCACCTGCTGCAAAAATTCCATTAATATTAGTTTGTGTTCTATTAAATTCCTTATTTTTAACTTTTATAAAACCATTTATTAAATTTAATTGACCATTAAAAATATCAGTATTAGGTTTATAACCTATTGCAATAAAAATACCATCTATTAAAATATTTTTTTTATAATTTAAATTAATAACATTTTCAATATTTATATCAGTTACTACTTTTTTATTACCATTAATTTTTTTTACAATATAATTAGTATGTATAAAAATATTTTTATTTTTTTTTTTAATTTTATTTTTTAATCTATTAATTAAAATTTTTTCAGCCTTAAATTTTTTATTTCTATGTATTAAATGAACTTCTTTAGCAATATTAGATAAATATAATGTTTCCTCTATTGCATTATTTCCACCACCTATAACAGCAACTTTTTTATTTTTATATATAAAACCATCACATATCGCACAAGTAGATACCCCCCTACCTTTGTAAAAATTTTCAGATTCAATTTCTAAATATTTAGCTGTTGCTCCAGTTGCTATAATTAAAGAATCACAAGTATATGTATTTTTTTCACCAACTAAAAAAAAGGGTTTTTTTTTAAAATTAGTACTTTTAATAAAATCAAAAATAATATTAGTATCAAATTTTTTAGCATGTTTATTCATACGATTCATTAAAATTTGACCTGTTATTTTTTTAATTTCACCAGGCCAATTTTCAATTGTATCTGTTTTTATTAATTGCCCACCCTTTTCTAAACCAGTAATTAATAATGGTTTAAGATTAGCTCGGGCTCCATATATTGCAGCTGTATAACCTGCTGGCCCAGAACCAATAATTAATAATTTACTATGTTTATTATTTATCATAATTACCTTATAATAAAATTATTAATGTTTATATAATATAAAATCAAATTTATTTTTATTAATTATAATATAAATATATTTCAAAATTATTTAAAATTATATATATATAAATTTTATAAACTTAAAAAACCAAATTTATAACCTATTATACCAATTACAAAAAATATTAATATTATCCAAAGTGCATTTATTTTTTTTAAAAACCACATACATAAAAATGTTAATAATAATGGAATTAAACCTGGCATTAATTGATCTAAAATATTTTGTATTGTTGTAATTTTATTATTACCATAAATATCATTAACTTTATATATTATAACTGGAATATTAATATGTGTCCATTTACTTACTAATGCCCCCATCACAAATAAACCTAAAATAGATGCACCTTCAGTTATTTTTTGTAATACTCCATCACTTATATCTTTTATAATATTTATACCCTTTTTATATCCATAAATAACACCTAAATAACGAATTGTTAATCTAATTATATTAAATGATACAAAAAATATAATAGGACCTAATAAACTACCATCCATTGCTATTCCAGCTCCTAATGCAGATAAAATTGGGCGGATAGTACCCCAAAAAATTGGATCTCCAACTCCAGCAAATGGTCCCATTAAACCAATTTTAATATTATTAATAGTTGAATCACTAATACTAACACCATTTGCTTTTTGTTCTTCTAAAGCTAATACAACACCAATAATTGGAGCAGCAACATAAGGATGAGTATTAAAAAATTCAAGATGCCTTTGTATTGCTTTTTTTCTATCTTCTGTTTTTTTTGGATATAATCTACGTATAGCGGGGATTATTGAAAAACAAAACCCTAAAGCTTGCATACGTTCAAAATTCCAAGAACCTTGAAATAAATTAGAACGTAAAATAACTTTATTAATATCTATAAAAGTAAGTTTTTTTTTCATATATATATTATAATCCTTAATCTAATTCATTATCAATATTATTATTTTTTATATTATTATATTTAAAATATTTATTTTTATAATATTTAGGATTTAATTGTATATATATAATAGCCATTACAGTACCTAATATTCCTAAAGCAACTAAATTAAAATTAGTAAATGCAGATATAACAAAACCTGCATAAAAAAATGGCATTAAATATTTTGCTTTCATCATATTAATTACCATAGCATAACCTACAACAACAATAAATCCTCCTGAAATATTTAAACCAGTTGTAATATTTTCTGGTATTGAATTTAAAATATTATTAATACTAGGCGATTTAATTGAAAAAATAAAAATTAAAGATGGTATTGCAATTCTCATTGCTTGTATAATTAAAGCTAAAATATGAATAAAACTTATTAATTTTAAATTATTTTTTTTTGCAAAATTATCTGCTGTATGTTGAATTAATATAGTTAAAGTACGAAAAATAATAGTAAGGATTTGACCAATTGCTGCTAATGGTATTGCTAATGCTATACCAGATCCAATTTTTTGACCTCCTCCAATTACTAAAATAGTAGATATAATAGATGCTAATGCTGCATCAGGAGCAATAGCGGCACCAACATTCATCCATCCTAATGATATCATTTCTAAAGTACCACCAATAATAAAACCTGTTTTAATATCACCCAATATATACCCAATTAATGTACATGCAATTAATGGTCTATGAAACTGAAATTCATCTAATACAGAACCTATTCCTACAATCAATGATACTAAAAAAATAAAACAAATTTGTAATGTATTTATTTTCATATATTTCCTAATATATAATAATTAAAATTTATTATATTTTATATTTTATAGTATTTATTAAATCCATAATATTAATTTTATTATCATTAGATATTTTACGAACTTCTAGTTCAATACCTAAACTATTTAATTTTTTAAATGCTTTAATATCTTCTTTATCTACAGAAATTATATTATTTATTTGAATTTTACCTTTTTTATATGACATACCACCAATATTTATTGATTTAATAATTACTCCCATTTTAATAACTTTTAAAACATCAATAGGATTAGTAAAAAGCAACATTACATTATCATTAGAATATTTTGGGTTATTCCAAACACGTACTGCTTTGTCAATTCCTACAACATGTGAAGTAATACCTGGAGGAGAAATTTGTGTTAATAAAGTTTTTCTAATATTATCATTATTTACTTCATCACTTATTACAATAATTCTATTAATATTTATTTCTTTAACCCATCTAGTTACAATTTGTCCATGAATTAATCTATCATCAATTCTAGCTAATATTATTTTCATATGAGTATTATTATTTTTATTATTATTATTTTTAATTTTATTTAAATTATTTTGTTTATTTTCTTTAATATTTTTATTTTTAAATAATTTTATTCCCCTTTGTCCATAATTAAAAGCTACTGAAATTAATTTATTAAATGTTACATTATCATTTCTAATCATAAATAATTCTATTAACATAGGTATATTAACACCAGAAATAATTTCAGCATTATTTTTTTTAATTACAATACGACTAGAAACATTAAATGGACTACCACCCCAAATATCTACTAAAAAAATAATTCCCTTTTTAATATTTAAAGAATTTATTATTTTTTTATATTTTAAATATAAGTTATCAGTATTATCTCCAGTTAAAAAATCAACACATGCAACATTTTTTTGTTTACCTATTAACATTTCAGTTGTTATTAGTAGTTGTTTAGAAATAGATCCATGTGCAGTTATTATTATTGCTACTGTCAATTTATTTTCCTTAAATATATTAAAGTTAATTTTAATAAAATTAATTTAAATTTTTAAAATTATATTAAATAAATAATTCAAAAAAAATAAATAAAAAATAAAAATTTTAATAATTATTATTATTTATTAAAATATAAATAAATTTTTTATAAAAAATATTAAATTATTAATTTTAAATTAATATTTTTTATTTAATCCAATTTAAATGCCAATTTTTTAATTTAGATAATTTAACAGCTTGGTTTACTGCATCATCAAAATCACCTATTTTATCAACAAGTTTATTAATTTTAGCTTCTTTACCTATAAATATACGTCCTTGCCCTATATTATTAATTTCTTTAGGTGTTAATTGTCTATTTTTAGATATTAATTTTATAAAATATTTATATCCCATTTTAATATTTAATTCTATAAGTTTAGTAGCATAGGGTGTTAAATTCTTATTTAATTTAACACTTGATAATGGAAAAATATTTGAACCGTCATAATTTATACCAAATAAATTTAAAGTTTTTTCATAAGTGTTTATTATATTAAATATTCCAATAGAACCTGTAATTGTACTTCTATCTGCAATTATTATATTTGCAGATGTTGAAATCCAATAGCCTCCAGATGCACATAAATTACCCATAGATACTATAACAGGTTTACCTGAAAATTTTAAATTTGAAACTTCAGCTCTTATATTTTCAGAAGCTATAATATTACCTCCAGGACTGTTTATTTTTAAAATAACAGCTTTTGTATTTGGATTTAAACGTGCGTTTTTCAATTTATTTACAATATTATATATATCATTATTATATTTTTTATAATTTATAATTTTACCATTTATAAAAATTACAGATATTTCATAACTTTTTTCTAATGATTTATAAATTTTATAATTATAAAAATTTAAAAATTTATAATTATTTTTATTTTTATTTAAACCAAAAATTTTAATTAATTTTTTTTTTATTTTAATAGGAGATAATATTTTATCTATTAATTTATTTTTTAAATTATAATTATTAATATAATTTTTTTTTAAATTTTTTTTTAAAAATTCTATTATATTAGGTATTATATTATATGTTTTTAATTTTCTATTTTTTGATATATCATAAATATAATTTAACCATAATTTATTTAACCATTTATTTTCTGAAATTTTAGTTTTAGTAGGCATATTATTATAAATATAAGTATCAATTGCGTTTTTATCAAAACCTATTCTAAAAATATGTGAATTTATTTTTAATTTATTTAATAAAGACTTGTAATAAAATTTATCATTATATAATCCATGTAAATCTATAAAACCATTTGAATACATATATATTTTATTAGCATAACTTGCTAAGTAATATTGAGCTTGATTATAATTATTACTAATTGCATAAATAGGTTTTCCACTTTTTTTAAATTCATTTAAAATTTTTCCTATATATTCTAGTGATGTTTGATCTGTTCCTAAAAAATTATTTAATTTTAATATTATACCGGTAATATTTTTATCATTTTTTGATAAACGAATAATTTTAATAATATTAAATAATGTATTTTTTATAGTTTTTTTATTTTTTATTTTAAATAAATTAAAATTAAATTTATCCCATAAATTATTAATATTTTTATTTTCAATAATAATACCGTTAATATTAAATAACAAAACTGTTTTTTTATTAATATTTTGTATAAATTTTTTTTTAATAATTGAATAGTTTAATATTAATAAAATAAATATTATTAATATTAAAATTGAAAATATTTTTTTAATTAATTTTATTAAAAACATATAAATTTTAAAATATTTAAAATTAAAAATAATATATTTTATAAAATATAAGTTATTTAAATTAATTTAAAATTATTATTTCATAAATTTATTTTATATATTTTTAAAATAAATTTTTTAAAAATAAAGTTTATTTTTTAAATACAAAGGAATTATGAAAATTAATAAAAAGGAAATTATAGTAACATGTGCATTTCCATATTCTAATGGTTCTATTCATATTGGACATTTACTTGAACATATTCAAGCAGATATATGGGTTCGTTTTAATAAATTATTTGGAAATAAAGTATATTTTATATGTTCAGATGATACACATGGAACAGCTATTATGTTAAAATCTATTAAAAAAAAAAAAACTCCAGAAAATATAATTTTTAAAACATATAAAAAACATATATTAGATTTTAAAAAATTTAATATTATATATGATAAATATTATTTTACTCATAATAAAGAAAATAAAATTTTAATAAATTTATTTTTTGATAGACTTAAACATAATGGTTATATTATCAAAAAAAATTGTAAACAATTATATGATATTAAAAAAAAAATTTTTTTACCCGATCGTTTTATTAAAGGGAAATGCCCAAAATGTTATTCATATAATCAATATGGTGATAATTGTGAAATATGTGGTGCTTTTTATAAATCAACAGAATTAATTAATCCTAAATCTGTAATTACAAAATTAAAACCTATAATTAAAAAAACAAAACATTACTTTTTAAATTTAATTTTATTTAAAAAAAAAATAAATAATTGGTTAAATTTAACAATTATTAAAAATAATATATTAAATAGAGTATCAGAATGGTTTAAAAAAGGGAATAAATTTTGGGATATTTCAAGAAATAATCCATATTTTGGATTTAAAATACCAAAAGAGAAAAAAAAATATTTTTATGTTTGGTTTGATGCACTTATAGGTTATATTGGAACTTTTAAAATTTTATGTAATTATAATAAAAAAATAAATTTTGATAAATTTTGGAATATAAGTTCTAAAACTAAATTATATCATTTTATTGGTAAAGATATTATATATTTTCATAATTTTTTTTGGCCTTCTATTTTAGAAGGTAGTAATTTAAGAAAACCAACAAAATTATTTATACATGGACATATTACAATAAATAAAAATAAAATATCAAAATCGAAAAAAAAAAAATATATAAATTTTAATTTTGAAAAAAAAAATTCTGATTTTTTACGTTATTATTATGCTAGTAAACTTTCTAATTCTATAAAAGATATAGAATTTAATATTAAAAATTTTATTAAAAAAATAAATAATGATATTATTAATAAATTAATAAATTTAATTTCAAGAAATTCATCATTTATTAATAATTACTATTATAATAAATTATCTAATATTTTAAAATACTCTAAAATTTATCAAATTTTTATAAATGAATCAAAAAATATATCTAAATTATATATAAATATAAAGTTTAATAAAATTATAAATACAATTATGAAATTAGTTGATTTAGCTAATTTTTATATTAATATTCGAAAACCATGGTATTTATTTAAAAATAAATTATACAATAATAAATTACATATGATATGTACAATGGGTATTAATTTATTTAAAATTTTAATAACATATTTAAAACCTATAATGCCTAATTTAACTTTAAAAAGTGAATTTTTTTTAAATATTAAATTAACATGGAGTGGAATTAAAAAACCTTTATTAGGTTGTAAAATTAAAAAATTTGAAAAATTTTTAGAACGTATTTAAAAAAATAAAATTAATATATTTTATTTTATTAAATAATATTAAATTTTAAAAAAAATAAAATTATTTCCATATAATTAAACAAAATTTTTTTTTTCCCATTTTTATTATAGTATAAATTCCGTATAAAAAATCTGAATTTTTAAAAATATAATTTGGATTTATTTGTTTTTTATTATTAATACTAATTGCATTAGATTTTATAATATTATATGCAATATTATATGAAGAAACAAATCCTGCTATTATAATAGATTTTTTTAAACTTGTTTTTTTTTTTAAATATATAATAGGCATACTATCTTGTTTTAATTGTAAAAAATCAAATTTTGTCATATTATTAAAAATTCCAGTAAATAAACTTTTTGTAATACGTTCAGCAGCACATAAACCTTTTTTACCATGTACAATTCTTGTAATTTCTCTTGCTAAAATATATTGAGCTTTAGGTCTTTTATTTATATTTTTTTCTTTTTTTTCTAATTCATTAATTTTTTTTAAACTTATAAATGTAAAAAATTTTAAAAATTTATAAACATCATTATCATTTGTATTAATCCAAAATTGATAAAATTTATATGGACTAGTTTTTTTTTTAGATAACCAAATTGTGTTTTTTTCTGTTTTACCAAATTTAATCCCATTTGATTGAGTAATAAGCGGTAAAGTTATACCATAAACATTTTTTTTGTAAATACGTTTTATTAAATCAATACCAGTAATAATATTACCCCATTGATCAGAACCCCCTATTTGTAAGTAAACCTTATATTTTTTATATAATTTAAGAAAATCGAAACTTTGTAATATATTATATGAAAATTCAGTATAAGAAATATTTTTATTTTCATATTTTAAACGTTGTTTGAAAAATTCTTTTTTAATCATTTTATTAACTGAAAAAAATTTTCCTATATTACGTAAAAAATCTAATATATTTATATTTTTAAACCAATTATAATTATTTATTATAATTGCATTATTTAAAAAACAATTAAAATCTAAAAATTTTTTAATCTGTTCTTTAATTTTTTTAGACCAAATATTAATATTTTTTTTTTTATTTAATTCTCTTTCATTAATTTTAAAACTTGGGTCACCTATTAAACTAGTTGCACCTCCAATTAATATTATAGGTTTATGCCCATATAATTGAAATCTTTTTAATGATAAAAGTGGTATTAAATGCCCAATATGTAAACTATCTGATGTTGGATCAAAACCACAATATAATGAAATTTTTTTTTTTAATAATAATTTTGTTATCCTTTTTTCTTCTGTAATTTGATTTATTAATAATCTTTCATTTAATTTTTTAATTATATTATAATTTTTCATATTATTTTAAAAATTAATACTATATAAATAAAATTATTAATAATTATTATAAAATAAATAAAAATAAAATTATTTAATAAATTTAAAAACAATTTATTTTAATAAATAAATATTAATTTAAAATAATAACATATTTTTATTTAAATTAAACATAATCCAAAAAGTACCTAATATAAGAATAAAAATTATTATTATTGTTAAAATTAGTATAATTAAGTTAAATTTTTCTTGATTTGATGTATTTAAATGTAAAAAAAATTTAAAATGAACAATTATTTGTAAAATTGATACTATAATAATTATAAATGTACTTATTTTATTATTTAAAAGTTTAAATTTTACTAATATAAATGGGATTATTGTTAATAAAATAGCAATTATAAATCCATTAAAATAATTTTTAACAGAATAAAATTTATAATTTTTATTATTTTTATTATTAATTAAATAATTCATAAATAAATATAACCTAAAAGATATATAAAAGTAAAAACACAGATCCATATAATATCTAAAAAATGCCAAAATAAACTTAAACATATTAAACGTGTTTTATTAATTGAATTTAAACCATATTTATTTAAATTAATAATAATAGTTAAAATCCAAATTAAACCTACAAAAACATGAATACCATGAGTTAAAATAATTGAAAAAAAACTTGATATATAAGCATTATAATTTGAATTTAAATTATTTTTAATAAAACTATTTAATTCATTAAATTCAAAAATTAAAAAAAGAACACCTAATATAAAAGTTAAAAATAACCAGTTATTAATATATTTTATATTTTTGTAATTAATTTTTGATATTGCTATACCATATGTAAAAGCACTAAAAAGTAATATTATTGTTTCGATAAAAACATTTTTTAAATTAAATATTTCTTTATATATTAAATTATTTGTTTTATTATTAATTAAAACAATATATGTAGCAAATAAACTGGCAAATAAAATACAATCACTCATAATGTAAATCCAGAAACCTAAAATATTTTTAAAATTTATGCCCTTACTTTTATTTTTTAAAGAAAATTTTTTAATATTATTTATCATATTTACCTGCTTTTAAAAATTCCCTTTCGTTTTTAATAATATTATCATTAGATATTTCATAATGTTCTATAATATTAAAACTTTTAATTATTAATATTAAAATAATACTAATTATACATATTATAGATAACCACCAAATATACCAAACCATTGAAAAACCAAATATTAAAGTAAATATACTTATTATAAGACCAATACATGAGTTATTAGGAATTTTAATTGATTTATATTCTTTATTTTTATAATTTAATTTTTTATTTTTAATATCCCAAAACGCATCAATATTTTTAACTTTAGGTATTATAGCAAAATTATAAATTTTAGGTGGAGAAGAAGTAAACCATTCTAATGTTCTACCATTCCATGGATCACCTGTAATGTCGAGATTTTTTTTTTTATTATGAATACTTACATAAAATTGAATAACTTGACAAATAATACCAATTAAAATTATTATAGTTCCAATAGTAGAAATAGTTAAAAGTGTATGAAAGTTTAAATTTATATTTTGACTTAATCTACGTGTCATACCCATAAAACCTAATGCATATAATGGAAGGAATGCTATAAAAAGACCAAAAATCCAATACCAAAATGCGCGAATACCCCATTTTTCATTTAATTTAAAACCAAAAAATTTAGGAAACCAATAAGTAATACCAGCAAAACATCCAAAAACAACACCACCAATAATTACATTATGAAAATGAGCAATTAAAAATAAACTATTATGAAGATAAAAATCAGCACCTGGTACAGATAGTAAAACACCACTCATTCCACCAATTGAAAATGAAACAATAAAACCTATTGTCCATAACATAGCTGAATTATATTTAATATTTCCTTTATACATTGTAAAAATCCAATTAAATATTTTAACACCTGTTGGAATAGCTATAATCATTGTAGTTATACCGAAAAAAGAATTAACATTAGCACCAGCACCCATAGTAAAAAAATGGTGTAACCATACCATAAATGATAATATAGTTATAGAAATAGTAGCTAATACTAAAGATTTGTAACCAAAAAGTTTTTTTTTTGAAAATGTTGCAGTTATTTCAGAAAAAATCCCAAATGCAGGTAACATTAATATATATACTTCTGGGTGACCCCATGCCCAAATTAAATTTATATACATCATAATATTTCCCCCCATATCATTAGTAAAAAAATGTGTGTTTAAATATCTATCTAAAGTTAATAATAATATAGTAACTGTAAGAATAGGAAATGATAATACAATTAATATATTACTACATAAAGTTGTCCAAGTAAAAATAGGCATTTTCATTAAAGACATACCTGGAGCTCTCATTTTTAATATTGTTACTATAAAATTTATACCAGTTAATAATGTTCCTATTCCAGAAATTTGTAAACTCCAAATCCAGTAATCAACTCCAACACCAGGACTATATTGTTTATTTGATAAAGGTGGATAAGCCAACCATCCAGTTTGTGCAAATTCTCCAATACCTAAGGATATATTTATTAATAATGTACTTACAAAAAATAACCAAAAACTAAGAGAATTTAAAAACGGAAAAGCTAGATCACGCGCTCCTATTTGTAAAGGTATAATTAAATTCATAAATCCAATTATAAAAGGCATAGCCATAAAAAAAATCATAATAACGCCATGAGCTGTAAAAATTTGATTATAATGATTTGATGTTAAAAATCCCGGCTTTCCAGAAGATACAATAGTTTGTTGAGTACGCATCATTAAAGCATCTATAAAACCTCTTATAAACATAATAATTGCCATTATAATATACATAATTCCAATTTTTTTATGATCTAAAGATATTAAATATTCATTCCATAACCATTTCCATTTTTTAAAATATGTTATACTAAATATAGTTATTAAAAATAAAATAAAAACTATAAATATAGTATACATTATAATTGGTTCATGTATTGGTATATCATTAATTGTTAATTTACCAAACATAAAATATTCCTTTAAATTATTATAAATTTTATATATTTAAAATTTATTTATTTTATTATCAAAATTTGATATTATTTTATTAAATAAATTTTTTTTAACTTTTGAAAAATATTCAATTGAATTATTTTCACTTTGTTTATTTATAAAATTAAATTTTTCATATGTTAAAATAGAATTTTTTGAATTTTTAATTAATTTTATCCATTTATAAAAATCATAATTATTTTCAGTTACAACAACATTAAATTTCATACCAGAAAAACCTTTACCACTAAAATTACTTGAAAATCCTTCATAATTTCCAGATTCATTACTAATTAAATGCAATTTACTTTTCATTCCAGCCATTGAATAAATTTGACTACCTAATTTTGGTATGAAAAATGAATTCATTACTGAATTTGATGTTATTTTAAAATCAATAGGAGTATTTTTAGGAAAATATATTTCATTTATAGTAGCAATATTTTCTTCAGGGTAAATAAATAACCATTTCCAATCTAAAGAAATAACTTCAATTTTAATTGGTTTATTAAAATTAATTATATTTTTATAAGGATCAAGTTCATATGTTGTTTTAAATGTTATTAATCCAAGTATAAAAATAATACTTATAGGAATTATCCATATTAAAAATTCAATTTTATTGGAATTACACCAATTTGGATTATATTTATTTTTATTTATATTTTTATATTTATTAAAAAATAATATAGTTAAAAATAATACAGGTGCTATAATTATTAACATTAATAAAATTGATGTAAGTATAAGTTTTTTTTCTAATAAACTTATATCTCCCTTAGGTTTTATTAAAAATATAGGTGCACTACTAAAAAAAATTAAAATTAATGTTATCAAAAAAAAAACTAATAATAATAATATATTTTTTTTGATTTTATTTTTCATTTATAAATTCCCAAATATTTAATGAATATAATTTTATAAAAATTATTTATTTATAAAAAATTTAATTATAAATTAAAATACTTATTTAATTATATTAAATATAAATAATATAAAATTATGCCCTACAGGAATTGAACCTGTGACATACAACTTAGAAGGTTGTTGCTCTATCCAAACTGAGCTAAGGGCATATTTTAAATAAACAGTTTATTTTAATTTATATTTAATATTTTAAAACTAATAAGTATAATTTAAATACATAATTAAATATTATTATAAATATTTATAATATTGTAAATTTATTAAAATAAATTAAATTTTTATTTAATACTTATAATTTAAAAGTATTTTATAATATTTATAAAAAATATTTGAAATTATTTTTAAAATATATTATATTATAAACTAATTAAATTAAATTTAAAAATAATTTATTTTATAAATTATTATTAATTTATAAATATTTAAAAGGAAAAAAAATGAGTCGAATTTTATTACTTACTTTAACAAACTTATTAGTAGTAGTTATTTTTGGATTTTTATTAAAATTATTAGGTTTGAAAGATAATGTTAATCAAATTTCATTGTTTATAATGATTATATTTGGTTTTGCAGGATCAATTATATCAATTTTACTTTCAAAGTTAATAATTTTAAATTCAATAAATGGGAAAATAATTATAAAACCAATTAATAAAAATGAAATATGGATAATGAAAACTATTTTAAATATTTCAAAAAAAAAAAAAATAAAAATGCCAGAAGTAATTATATATAAATCTAATGATATAAATGCTTTTGCAACGGGTCCATGTAGTAATAATTCATTAATAGGTTTAAGTAGTAATTTAATAAAATATATGAAAAAAAATGAAATTGAAGCTGTAATTGCACATGAAATTTCACATATTTCAAATGGTGATATGGTAACTATGGGGTTATTACAAGGAATAATGAATACATTTATTTTATTTTTATCACAAATTATTACAAGTTTAATATGTAATCAAGAAAAAAAAAATAATCAAAAATTTAATTTTTTACAAAATATTAAAACAACAATTTTTACAAGTTTAGAAATAATATTAGGTTCTTTATCAAACATAATAATAATGGGTTTTTCTCGTTATAGAGAATTTAGAGCTGATGCAGATGCTGCTAAACTTGTAGGTAAAAATAATATGATTTTAGCTCTTAATAGACTTAAAATAAGTTATAAAACTATTAATAATAGTAATATGATAACCTTTTATATAAATGGTGGTAAATTAAATGTATTAAATAATATTTTTAATTCACACCCATCTTTAGATGATCGTATTAAAGCGTTAATAAATTTTAAAAATTAATATTAATTTATATATATTATTAAAGTATAATTAATTATTTTATTTAAATTTAAATTTAAATTTAATCCTTAAAATATTATAAAAATATTAAATAATAAATTTTATATTTTATATAAAATAATTTAAAATATTTAAAATAATAAATTAATGTTTATAATTAATGGAATAAATCGTAAATTAGTAGGTAAAGGTTCAAGTAGACGTTTACGTTTAAAAAATAAATTCCCCGCTATTATTTATGGAAAAAAAAAAAAAAATTTAAATATTGAAATTAAAAATAAAGATATTAAAAATATTGAATTTAATAAAATTTTTTATATTAAACCCTTAATTATAAATATTAATAAAAAAAAAATAAAAGTTAAAATTCATGATATTCAATGGCATTCATTTAAACCAAAAATTATTCATATTGATTTTTTAATTATATAATTTTTAAAATAAATATATTTTATTAAAATTGTTTTTTTAAAAAATTTTTTAATTTTAATTTTTTTTAAAATATAATATATTAAATATTATTTTATAATATTTATATAGAGTAAATATGAAAAAAAAAATTGTATTTAGTGGAATTCAACCATCAGGAAAATTAACAATCGGTAATTATATAGGTGTAATAAAACAATGGGTTAAAATGCAAAAAAAATATACTTGTATTTTTTGCATTGTAGATTTACATACAATAACTGTTAATAAAATAAATTTTAATTTAAATGATACTATTTTGGATACCTTATCATTATATTTAGCATGCGGTGTTAATCCAAAAAAAAGTATTATATTTATACAATCTAATATTTTAGAACATACACAATTAAGTTGGATATTAAATAGTTATACTTATTATGGAGAATTAAAACGAATGACACAATTTAAAAATAAATTAATAAAATATAATTTTAAAAATATAAATTCTGGAATTTTTATATATCCAGTTTTAATGGCATCTGATATTTTATTATATAAAACATCTTATGTACCTATAGGTAATGATCAAAAACAACATATTGAATTATGCAGAAATATCGCTAATAGATTTAATAATATTTATGGAAATATATTTAATATTCCTAAACCATGTATATTGAAATATGGAGGTAAAATATTATCTTTACAAGAACCAAATAAAAAAATGTCTAAATCTGATGGTAATTATAATAATGTTATTTATTTGTTAGAAAAAAAACAAAATATTTTAAAAAAAATAAAGTTAGCAAAAACTGATTCTGATAAAAATTATAATATTAAATATGATATTATAAATAAACCTGGTATTTCAAATATATTAAATATTTTTTCGAGTTTAACTGGAAATAAAATAAATGAAATAGAAAAAAAATTTAATGGAAAAATGTATAGTGATCTAAAATATGAAACATCAAAAATTTTATCTTTTTTTATAGAAAGAATACAAGAAAATTATTATAATATTAGAAATAAAAAATCTTTTTTAAAAGATATAATATATGATGGTACTATTAAAGCAAGAAAAATTGCAAAAAGAAATTTAAATAAAATTAAAAAAAAAATTAATTTAATAAAATAATATAAATAAATTAGTTATAAAAAGTCGATTTTTTCATTATTTTAATAAATTTATTTAATTTTTTAAACATTATAGTTAAATTATTTTGATTTTGCTCTATAATTTTAATTATAGCAGAACCTGATATTATACCAGAGATACCTATTTTAATAGCATAACGAACTTGAGAAGGTTTAAAAATACCAAAACCTTGTATAATAGGAGGGGAATTATATTTAATTAATTTATTAACTATATAAGTATCAGGTTTTATTATTTTTTTTTCAGTTCCTGTAATTCCAGAACGTGATAATAAATAAACATAACCCTTACTATTATTAGATATTTTAAATAATAATTTATTATTGGAATTAGGTGGGCAAATAAAAACTTGTTTTATATTATAAATAATAGAAAATTTAATAAATATTTTAGATTCTTCTAAAGGTAAATCAGCTATAAGAATTGAATCAATTCCTGCTTTTTTACAATTATTGTAAAAATTATTAATACCTTTATAAAATACTAAGTTTGCATATGTTAAAATACCTATAGGAATGTTATTATATTTTTTACGAATAATAGATATAATTTCAAAGCATTTTTTAAGTGTAATTTTAGATTTAAAAGAACGTAATATTGAATTTTGAATAATTACACCATCTGCTAAGGGGTCAGAAAATGGTATTCCTAATTCAAGTGCATCAGCACCATTTAAAATTAAAAATTTAATTATTTCAATTGATATTTCAAAATTAGGATCTCCTAATATTAAAAATGGAATAAAAGCACCTTGTTTTTTATTATTTAAATTTTTAAATAATTTTTTATATCGACCCATTAATTTCCTTATTTTTCTAAAATATCATAAATTGTAAAAATATCTTTATCCCCACGTCCAGATAAATTCACAATTATTATTTGTTTTTTTTTTGGATTTTTATAAATAATTTTTATTGCATACGCTAAAGCATGTGATGATTCTAATGCTGGAATAATACCTTCATAATGTGATAAAAGAGTGAAAGCTTCTAATGCTTCATTATCAGTAATAGAAACATATTTTATTCTTCCTATACTATTTAAAAAAGCATGTTCAGGGCCTACAGATGGAAAATCTAATCCTGCTGATATAGAATATGATTCTTTTATTTGACCATCATTATTTTGAATTATTAAAGATTTCATACCAAAATATATTCCTAAACTACCACAATTTATAGTTGCGCTATGTTTATTAGAATTTAAACCTAATCCTGCTGGTTCAACACCAATTAATTTAACATTATTATCATTAATAAATTTAGAAAATATTCCAATAGCGTTAGAACCACCTCCAATACATGCTAAAATTATATTCGGAAGTTTTTTTTCTTTTTCAATTATTTGTTTTTTAGTTTCTTCACCTATTATTTTTTGAAATTCACGAACAATAATAGGATATGGATGAGGTCCAGCTACAGTTCCTAACATATAATACGATGTTTTGTAATTTTCAGACCAATCTCTTAATGCTTCATTACAAGCATCTTTAAGTGTAGAAGAACCTGATTTTACCGGTATTACTTTTGCTCCCATAAGACGCATTCTAAAAACATTAGGCATCTGTCTTTTTAAATCTTTTTCTCCCATATAAATTCTACATTTTAAACCTAATAAAGCGCTAGCAAAAGCGGATGCAACTCCATGTTGACCAGCTCCAGTTTCAGCAATAATTTTACTCTTATTCATTTTTTTAGCTAATAATGCTTGTCCTAAAACTTGATTTGTTTTATGTGCACCACCATGTAATAAATCTTCACGTTTTAAATATAATTTTGTATTTGTTTTTTTTGTTATATTTTTACATAATGTTAATGGAGTAGGTCGACCAGCATAATTTCTGAGTAAATTTAAAAATTTTGTTTTAAAATTATTATCATTTAAAGAATTTAAAAAATATTTTTCTAATTCATTTAATGGAGGTATAAGAATTTGAGGAACATATTGTCCTCCAAAATTACCAAAATAAGGATTAAGTGTTTTTTTCATAATTTTTTTTTTTTTTTTACCTTAAATTATTATTTTTTTATAATTTATTAAATTAATAATTTCTTAAAATATTAAATAATGAATTTAAAATTTTTTTATTTTTAAAACCGGGTTTAATTTCTATACTTGAATTAAAATCTAAACCTATAACACCTAAATTTATAGCTTCAATACAATTTTTAATATTTATCCCCCCTGCTAAAATAACGTTATTTAAATTAAATTCTTTTTTAATTAAATTCCAATTAAATTTTTTACCTGTACCTCCATTTTTATTATCAAAAATATATTTTTCAACATATTTAAATTTTCTTTTTGGTATTTTTTTAAATATTTTTAATGCTTTCCAAATTTGAATTTTTTTAGGTAATAATTTTCTCAATATATTTATATAATTTTGATTTTCATCTCCATGTAATTGAATAGCATATAATTGTAAATATTCACTTATTTTAATTATATTTTTAATATTTTTATTTTTAAAAACTCCAATATATTTTAAATGAATATTTGAAATAATATTAAATGCTTTCTTGACATTTATTTTTCTAATTGAATTTTTTATAAATATTAAACCTCCGTATATTATCCCATTTTTATATACTATTTTAATATCTTTTCTACAAGTTAAACCGCAAATTTTATTTTCACCTAAAAGTAATTTACAAACTGAAAAATTAAGATCTTTTTCAGACATTAAAGTACTACCTATTAAAAAACCATTAACATATTTACTAATCTTTCTAATTTGAATATTATTATTAATACCTGATTCACTTATAATTATAATATTTTTAGGTATTTTAATAGATAATTTTTTAGTACGTTCTAAATCAATATTTAAATTATTTAAATTACGATTATTAATACCAATAATTTTTGCTTTTAAATTTATAGCACGTTTAAGATCATTTTCAGTTAAAATTTCTGTTAATATGCCCATATTTAATTTTTTAGCTATTAATTCTAATTTTCTATATTGTTTATTATTTAATATTGATAACATTAATAAAATTGCATCAGCTTTATAATATCTAGCTAAATAAATTTGATATTCATCTATAATAAAATCTTTACATAAAATAGGTAAATTAGTATTTTTACTTGCTTCTAATAAAAATTTAAAATTACCACAAAAATATTTTTCATCTGTTATTACAGAAATAACATTTGCATATTTTTTATATATAGAAACAATTTTTGATATATTAAAATTTTCTCTTATTATACCTTTAGAAGGAGAAGCTTTTTTACATTCCAAAATAAAAACAGTATAATTTTTTTTTAAAGATTTATAAAAAAACCGTTTACTTTTTTTAATATTTAATTTTAAAAAATTTAAAGGTATTTTTTTTTTATAATTTGAAATCCAATTTAATTTATTAATTATAATATTATTAAGTATTGTTTTCATTAAAACATAATTCCTTTTTTAAAAATATATTAATTTTATCTATAATATAACCACTTTTAATAATTTTTAATAATATTTTATTATTTTTAATTAAATCTGTTTTACCAAGTAATTTTAATAATAAACTAACATTAATAGATATTATTTTATTATGAATATTACTACCTTTACCTTTTAAAATATTTTTAAAAATAATATAATTTTTTTTTTTTGAATTTAAAATTTTATTTAATGGATATTTTTTAAATCCTATTAAATTGGGTTCTATTTGATAAGTTGTAATATAATTATTTTTAAGTTCTGATATATATGTATTAGAATGAATTGCTAACTCATCTATACCACCACCATGAACTACAGCTGCATTTTTATATTTTAAAATTTTTAATATTTTTATAATAATTATTATTAAATTAATATTATTTACTCCAATTAAAATTACTTTAGGTTTAAAAGGATTAATAAGAGGAGCAATAATATTAAATAATGTATTACTTTTAATTTTTTTTCTAATTAATATAATATTATTAAAAATAGAATTATATTTTGTTGCAATTAAAAAAAAAATTCCAAATTTATTTAATATATTAATTATTTTAAAAGGATTAATATTTAATTTTATATTAAATTTAGATAATATATTAAATGATCCAGATAAATTTAAAATACTATAGTTTCCATGTTTTAAAATTTTTATACCATAAATTGAAGCAATAAATGCACTTGCTGTTGATATATTAATACTATTTATATTATCACCGCCTGTACCAACAATATCACAAAATAAATAATTAGGTTTTACACCCCCTTTTGTTTTTTTAAGTAATAATTTTATAGAACCTAATATTTCTTCTATATAATAACCTCTTATTTTTATACTAATAATAAATGAAATTATTTTTTTATTATTTAATTTTTTATTATAAATTTCATTAAATAATTTGTAACTTTCAAATTTATTTATAAAGTTAAAATTATATAATTTTTCTAAAATTTTAAATATCATTATTTCTCATAATATTTTAATTATTATAAAATTAAATTAAAAATAATTTTTACACCTTTTATAAATTATATATATATAAATATAATTAATTATTAAATAATATTAGAATTTTATAATTATAAAATTAAAATATAATTATTGACTTTTTAAAATTATAAAATATAATATATTTTAAAATTAAATTCCTCTGTAGTTCAGTTGGTAGAACAACGGACTGTTAATCCGTATGTCACTGGTTCAAATCCAGTCAGAGGAGTATTTAAAATAAAAATTTATTAATATTAATTATTTTAATTTTTAAAATTATAATGAGAAATTTGAAATGCCAAGAATTATAATTAAAGAAAACGAACCCTTTGAAGTTTCTTTAAGACGTTTTAAAAGAATATGTGAAAAATCTGGTATTTTATCAGAATTAAAAAAAAGAGAATTTTATGAAAAACCAACTACAAAACGTAAAAGATTAAAAATTTCTGCTATAAAAAGACGTATTAAAAAAAAAAATGAAAATAATAAAATAAATAAATTTTAAAATTTAATTTATATATATTAAAATGAAAAAAAAAATATATAATAAAATTTCTAAATCTTTTATTAGGAATTTAATCAATATTACAAATCTTAGTGATTTAATTAATAAAAGTATACCTTTAAAAAAAAGAGGAAAATATTATGTTTCTTGTTGTCCTTTTCATAATGAAAAAACCCCTTCTTTTACTGTAAATAATGAAAAACAATTTTATTATTGTTTTGGATGTAATATATATGGTAATGCTTTAGATTTTTTAATGGAATATGAAAAATTCACATTTGTTGAAAGTATAGAAGAATTATCATTAATAAATAATTTAAAAATTATTTATAAATTTAATAAAAAACAAAATAAATATAAAATAACAAATAAAAAAAATTTATATAATATATTAGAAAAAATTAAAAATTTATATCATAAAAATTTATTTGAAAAAAATGGATATAAAGCCCTTGATTATTTAAAAAAAAGGGGAATAAATGAATATACAATTAAAAAATTTTCATTAGGTTTTTCTATTTTTAAAAAAAATAATATTTTAAAAATTTTTGGATATAATGAAAAAAAAAGGGAAATTTTAAAAAAAACAGGTATGATTATTATTAATGGAGATAATGCATATGATCGTTTTATTTATAGAATAATGTTTCCTATTATGGATAAAAATAACAGAACAATAGGTTTTGGAGGTAGAGTATTAAATAATAATTTACCTAAATATTTAAATTCACCTGAAACAGAAATATTTCATAAAAATCAAATTCTTTATGGTTTATATAAATTAAATAAAAAAAAAATAGAATATATTTTAGTAGTAGAAGGTTATTTTGATTATTTAATATTAAATCAATTTGGAATTAATTATGTAGTATCATCTTTAGGGACATCTATATCAACATATCATATTCAATTATTATTTAAAATAACTAAAATTATTATATTTTGTTATGATGGAGATAATGCAGGTTATAAAGCTGCTTGGAATTCTTTAAAAAAAAGTATATCTTATTTACAAGATGATAAACAAATAAAATTTGTTTTTTTACCATATAATGAAGATCCTGATATTTTAATAATAAAAGAAGGTAAAGAAAAATTTCAAAATAGAATAGATAATGCTAAATCATTTTCTGATTTTTTATTTGAAAAAATATCATTTAAATTAAATTTAAATAATATAAGTGATAAAATAAAATTAAGTATTGATGCTTTAAATATAATATCAAAAATTCCAGGTTATTTTTTAAAAATTAATTTAAGAAAATTATTAAGTATTAAAATAGGTTTAATAGATGAAACTCAATTAAATTATTGGGTAAAAAAAAAAAATAAAATAAATAATTTAAATAAATATTCTACAATAAAAAAAACTAATATGAGAAATATAATTTCATTATTATTACAAAATCCTAAATTATCAAAATTTATACCATCTATTAATAAATTAGAAATTATTGAAAAAGATTACCCTGGGTTAAATATATTTATAAATTTATTAAATATTATTAATAAAAATCCAAATATTAATACTGGGCAATTATTAGAAATTTATCGTAATAAAGAATCATATAAAATAATTAAAAGTTTATTAAAAATTAATATTAAAACTTTTGATAATAAATTAATTGAAAAAAATTTTTTAAATAATATTATAAATTTTTTAATTTTAATAATTAAAAAAAAAATTAAAAAAAAAATTACAAAATTTGAAAATAATAATTTAAGTTTAAAAGAAAAAAAAAAAATAAATTTATTAAATAATATTATAATTAATATTTATAATATTTAAAAATATTAATTATAATATTTTAAAATATATAATTTTAAAATAATTAAATTTATTAATTTATTAATTAAATAAAAATATGAAAATAAATAAAAACCAACAATCTAAAATAAAATTACTTATTAAAAATGGTAAAAAAAGTGGTTATATAATATATAACGAAATATATAAATTATTACCATTAGAATTAAAATGTTCAGAGAAAATTAAATATATAATTAAAATGATTAATAATATGGATATTAAGGTATTAAAAAATAAAAAAAAAAAACCAAAAAAAAAAAAATAAGAAATTTAATTAAAAATAATAATTATAATAATAATAGAAAAAAAAAAATAAAATTTAATAAACTTTTTTTTTCAAATATTAAATATGAAATAAATCAAATAAATGACCCAGTAAATATGTATATGAGAGAAATGGGTTATTTAGATTTATTAACAAGAGAAGAAGAAATAGATATTTCAAGACGTATAGAAGAGGGTACAAATCAAATATTATCATATTTAATTAAATACCCTAAATCTATAAATTATATATTAAAAAAATATAATAAAATTAAAAATGGAGGAGAGAGATTATCTGATTTTTTAATTGGTTTTATTGAAAAAAATTTAAAAAATAAAATTAAAAATATATATATTAATTTAAAGCAAAAAAGGAGAAAAAAATACAATACTAAAAACGGAAAGTTAAAATTTGATTTAGAACAAGAAATTAATTTTAGTATATCAAATAAAATGTTTAATATTTTGAGAGAAAGTTATAAAAAAATGTGTTTTTATATTAAATATTATAATTATAATTCAATTTATTATATAATAGAAATAAAAAAAATGATTAATTGTTTTATAAAATTTAGATTTGTACCTCAAGAAATAAATGAATTAATTGAAAAAATAAATTTAAAAGTAAATTATATAGAAAAAAAAGAAAAATTTATAGCAAGAAAATGCATAAATAAATGTAAAATGCCATCTAAAATTTTCTTTTCTTTATTTAAAGGGTTTGAGTCAAATAATAGTTGGTTAATAAAAGAAATTAAAACTAAACATCCTTGGGCTTTAATGCTTAAAAAAGAATATATAAAAATAAATAAAAGTATACAAAAAATAAAATATATTGAAAAAAAAATAGGTCTTAATATTAAGAAAATAAAATATATAAATAATCAAATTAATATGGGTAAAGACAAAATAATTAACGCAAAACAAGAAATAATAAATTCAAATTTACGTTTAGTAATTTCAATAGCTAAAAAATATAATAATAATGGTTTACATTTTTTAGATTTAATACAAGAAGGTAATATGGGATTAATAAAAGCAGTTGATAGATTTGAATATCGTAGAGGGTATAAATTTTCAACATATGCTACTTGGTGGATTAGACAAGCAATCACAAGAGCAATAGCAGATCAAGCTAGAACAATTAGAATACCAGTTCATATGATAGAAATAATTAATAAATTAAATAAAATTTCAAAAAATATATTTAAAAGAACTGGGTTAAAACCTACACCTAAAGAATTAGCTTTACGTATGTCGATGTCTGAAAGTAAACTTTTAAAAATATTAAAAATATCTAATGAACCTATATCTTTAGAAACACCTATAGGAGATAATGAAGATTCAAATATTGGGAATTTTTTAGAAGATACTAAAACAAATTCTCCATTTATAAAAGCTACTTCTAAAAATTTAAAAATGACTACAAATAAATTATTATCTGAATTAACACCAAGAGAATCTAAAGTATTACGTATGAGATTTGGTATTAATATGAAATCAGATTATACTTTAGAAGAAGTAGGTAAAAAATTTGATGTAACTCGTGAACGTATTCGTCAAATTGAAGCGAAAGCAATTAAAAAATTAAAACACCCAAGTCGTTCTGATATATTAAATAGTTTTTTAGATAATTAAATATAATTATATTTAATAAAATACCCCTACTTAATAAATAAGGAGGGGTATTTTATTTAATATAATTATATTTAATTATATAAATATTATTTAATTATTTAAATTTAGTAAATATATAATTTTAAAATAAATAAATAATAAATTATTATTTTTTAAATAAAAAATTTATCATTTTATATTCTATATTTTTAATATCTTTATTATTAGACATATTAAAATTATTTTCATTTATTAAAACTGTTTGTTTTTTTAACCATTTACCCCATGCACATTTTGATATTTTTTTAAATATTTTTTCCCCTAGTTTTCCAGGATATACCCGAAAATTATTTTTATAATTTATTTTTTTTAAATAAAAACAAAAAATTTTTTTCATTTTTAAAATTATTAAATTTAGTTAATTTTAATAATAAATTAAGTAAATTTTATAAAAATTTAAAAATATTAATAATAATATAATTTAATATTAATTAATAAAAATTTTTATCAATAATTAAACTAACACCCATTGTACTTGATAATGTTATTTTTTTTATATAATCACCTTTTATATCATTAGGTTTTTCATTTTTAATTTTAATTAATAATGTTTTTAAATTTTCTTTTATTAAAAAAGTATTAAAATTTATTTTTCCTATAATACTATGTATAATACCATTTTTATCATTTTTATAAATAATTTGACCAAATTTAAAATTTTTAACTGTTTCATATAAATTATTAGTTATAGTACCAAATTTTAAATTTGGCATTAACCCCTTAGGTCCAATTATTTTACTTATTTTATTAACTAAAGAAAATGCATTTGTTGATGAAATTAAAAATTTAAAATTTATTTTTTTTTTAATTATTTTTTCAGCAAGATCTTCCATACCTATATAATCAGCATTAGCTCTTTTAGCATCATTAGCTTGTAAACCTTTTGCAAAAACTGCAACTTTAGTTAAACGACCTGTTCCATAAGGTAATAATACATTACCAGAAATATTTTGATTTTTTTTTTTAGTATTTATCCCAAGTTTAATTGCAACATCTATACTTTCAATAAATTTAGAAATACTTAATTCTTTAATAATATTAATAGCATCTTGAATTTGATATGTTTTATAAATATCAATTTTACTTTTAATAAAGTTTAAACGTTTTTTATATAATACCATTTTATTATCCTTTTACAGTTAAACCCATAGAAATAGCTGTTCCTTTAATAGAATTTATTATAGCTTCCATATTTGCTCCTGTCATATCTACGGATTTAATTTTTGCTATTTCTTTAATTTGAATATAATTAATATTACCAATTATATTTTTATTAGGTTTACTTGAACCTAATTTTATACCCATTTTTTCTTTAATTAAAAAAGTAGTAGGTGGTGTTTTAATAATAAATTTAAAGGTTTTATCTGAATAAATAGTAATAATAACAGGGATTGGTGTTCCTTTTTTAAAATTATTAGTTATAATATTAAATTTTTTACAAAAATCCATAATATTAATACCTTTTTGTCCTAATGCTGGGCCAACAGGAGGGCTTGGATTTGCTATTTTAGCTCCTACTTGTAATTTTAAAAATGATTGTATTTTTTTTATCATTTTTTAAATCCTTTATTATTTTAAAATTTTTATAAATTTATTATAGATTTTATAAAATAAAATATAATATTATCTAAAAAATATAAAATTATTGAAATTAAAATTATAATTATAGTTATAATAAAAGCATTACGAAATGTTTCTAAATATGAGGGCCAAAATATTTTATTAATTTCAAAAAATATTTCGTTAATAATTATATTTATTTTTTTTTTATTTATTTTTTTTAAAATTATTAAAATATTAATAATTATAATAAATAAAGTTAATAATATTTTAAAAAATATATTAAATTTATTATAAAAGTATAAAGTTAATATTAAAAATAATATTATATATATATTTTTATTTGTTAAAAATTTAATTATATTAAAATATTTTATAATATTCATAATATCCTTTAAAATAATATAAATTGTTATTTAATAATAGAATTTTAATAAATAATATTTTATATTTTTATTTATATTTAAATTAATTAATTTTAAAATATTTATAATCAAATTTAAATTGATAACTTCATTCATACTAAAATATACTCTTTTATGAATTACAAAATATTAATAAAATTAATAAAGCGGATAATGGGAATTGAACCCATATCATTAACTTGGAAGGCTAATGTAATATCCTTTATACTATACCCGCTTTTTTTAAAATATTTTAAAAATTAATGTTTAATGATGGGAGAAGGATTCGAACCTTCGAAGTCTTAGACGGCAGATTTACAGTCTGCTCCCTTTAACCACTCGGGAATCCCATCAAAATTATGTAATTATGCCGGCTACCGGAATTGAACTGGTGACCCACTGATTACAAATCAGTTGCTCTACCTGCTGAGCTAAGCCGACTATAAATATAATTATTATAACATATTTTAAAAAAAAAACAATATCTTAATTTAAAATATTTTAATAATTTTAAAATATAAAATATATTTAATATAATTTAATTTAAAAAAATTAAATATTTTAAAGTATTATATAGAAAAATATGATTAATATTATTGAAAATAAAAAATATATAAATATAGAAAAAGAACTTAAAAAATCATATCTTGATTATGCTATGTCTGTAATTATTGAACGAGCATTACCAGATATTAGAGATGGGTTAAAACCAGTACATCGTAGAATATTATATGCAATGTATAAAATGAATAATAATTGGGTTAATATTTATAAAAAATCTGCTAGAATAGTTGGTGATGTAATTGGTAAATATCACCCTCATGGAGATAAAGCTGTATATGATTCAATTGTTAGAATGTCACAAAATTTTTCTTTAAGATATATTTTAATTAATGGACAAGGTAATTTTGGTTCAATTGATGGTGATCATGCTGCTGCTATGAGATATACTGAAATACGAATGTCAAAAATTGCTTATGAATTATTATCAGATTTAGAAAAAAATACAGTAGAATTTATTCCTAATTATGATAATACTCATTTAATTCCTATAGTTTTACCTTCAAAAATTCCAAATTTATTAATAAATGGTTCATCAGGTATTGCTGTAGGAATGGCAACTAATATACCACCTCATAATTTATCTGAAGTTATAAAAGCTTGTTTAAATTATATTAATAATAAAAATATTACTATTGAAAAATTAATGAAATATATACCTGGCCCCGATTTTCCAACATCAGCAATAATATATGGTACTGAAGAAATTAAAAAAGCTTATAAAACAGGTAGGGGGAAAATTTTAATAAGAGCAAAAATTAAAATAGAAAAAAATTTAAAAAATAAAAACAAAAATATTATAATTAAAGAAATTCCATATCAAGTAAATAAATTATATTTAATTAAAAGTATTTTAAATTTAATTAAAAAAAAAAAAATAAATGGTATTAATGAAATAAATGATGAATCTGATAAAGATGGAATGAGAATAGTAATTAAATTAAAAAAAAAAATAATACCAAGAATAATTTTAAAAAAATTATATTTATTAACAAAATTAGAAACTACATTTAACATAAATATGGTAGCATTACATAAAGGTCAACCAAAATTATTAAATATTAAAAATATTTTAGAAGCTTTTTTAAATCATCGTAAAGAAATTGTAACAAGAAGAACAAAATTTTTATTTAATAAAATAAAAAAAAGAATTCATATTTTAGAAGGTTTAATAATTGCATTAATAAATATTAAAGTTATAATTAAAATATTAAAAAAAACAAAAACATTAAAAGAAGCAGAAAAATTATTATTAATTAATTACTGGAAATTTAAGAAATTTTTTTCAATAATAGAATATTCAAAAAAAAATTTAATTTATTTTAATTGGTTGTATATTAAAAATAAAAAAAAAAAATATTATTTTTCAAAAAAACAAGTTAAAGCAATTTTAGATTTACGTTTACATAAATTAATTGGAATTGAATATTATAATTTAATTATTGAATATAAAAAATTAATTAAAAAAAGTATAGAATTAATAATGATTTTAAAAAATTCAAAATATTTAATAAATATTATTACTGAAGAATTAATATTATTAAAAAAAAAATTTGGTGATAATAGACGAACAAAAATTAAATTTAATAATTTTGATTTAAAATTTAATAATAATATATTAAATAAAAATATATTAATATTTATTACATATAAAGGTAATATTAATTATTTTAAAAAAAATTTAAACAATATTAAAAAAAAAAATATATATAATGATTTAATACGTTGTTTTATAATTACAAATATTTATGAAAAAATTATATTATTTTCAAATTTAGGATTTATATATTTAATAAAAGTAAAGAACTTAATAAATTATAACTTTAAAAAAAATAATAATATTAATAATATTTTAAATATTAAAAAAAAAGAATATATTCATACAATATTATCGATTGATAATATTAAAAAATTTAATTATATAATTATTGTAACTAAAAAAGGTATATTTAAAAAATTCAAAATTGAAAAATTTTTAAACATTAATTTTAAATATAAAAAAATTATTAATTTAAATAATAATGATGAAGTAATTAATACTAATGTTATTAAAATAAATGATAAAATTATTTTATTTTCATTAAATGGAAAAACATTGTATTTTTCTGAAAAAAAAATTAAAGAAATGAATTTTAATAATTTAGGTATTAAAATTATATATTTAAATAAAAATGATAAATTAATATCTTTAATTATTAAAAATAAAAAATATAATAATATTTTTATTATAACAAATTATAAATGTATTGTTAAAAAAATTAAAAGTAATTATAATACTAAAAATTTAAATATTAAATTTAATATTATAAACAAAAATAAAATAGTTTCAATTATATACAATAATAATAAAAATTATATTATAATAATTACTAATAAAAATAAAATATTTAAAATTAATAATATTGATAAAAAAAATTTAATAATAAACAAAAAACAAAATGAAAAAATAATTTTTTCTAAAATTCTTTTTGAAAATATAATTTATTAAATAAAATTATTTTAAAATAATTAAATAATTATTAAATTATAAACTATATAAAAAATTTTTTAAAATTTATTAAATTTTATGTTTAAAAAAAAAAATATTAATACATATATTAAAAAAAAAAATAAAATAAATATTATTGATGGTAAATGGAAAAATCGCAAGATAATTATTAATAACAATTATAATTTAAAACCAACAATGAATATAATTAAAAAAATATTATTTAATTGGCTTAAATTTAATATTAAAAATTCAGTATGTTTAGATTGTTTTGCGGGTAGTGGATCATTAGGAATAGAAGCAATTTCTCGTTATGCATCTAAAGTTTTTTTTATAGATAATAATATAAATATTATATATCAATTAAAAAAAAATTTAAAATCATTTAATTATAATAATTACAATAATTATATAATTAACATAAATACAATAAAATGGCTTAATATAAAAAGTAAAATATGTTTTAATATAGTTTTTTTAGATCCACCTTTTAAAAAAAATATATTAAATAAAATTATAATTTTATTAGAAAAAAATAAATATTTAGCTGATAAATCTTTAATTTATATAGAATCAAAAAAAAAACATATAATAAATTTACCTAAAAATTGGTATATTAAAAAAATAAAAATTATTGGTAATGTATTAATAAGACTTTATTTACGTTTAAATAAAGAATTTTAATTTATATTTATTTAATTTTAAAATTAAAATTTATTAAATTTTTAATATATAAAATGTCAAAATATAATGATTTATATTGGATGAATAAAGCATATAAAATAGCTTTAAAAGCAATAGGTAAGGGGGAAATACCTATTGGATCAATACTTATATTTAAAAATAAAATAATAAGTAAATCTTATAATAAATCTATTATAAAAAAAGATCCTACTGCACATTCTGAAATTATTGTTTTAAGAAATAGTAGTAAAATTTTAAAAAATAATTATTTATTAAATACAACACTTTATGTTACATTAGAACCTTGTATAATGTGTATTGGAGCGATATTAAATAGTAAAATAAAAAAATTAGTTTATGGAGCATCATGTAATAAAATAGGCTCAATTAATTTTTTAATAAATACTTTTAATAATTTAGGATATAATCATAAAATTGAAATTATTTCTGGTATATTAATGCTTAAATGTTCTAAAATTTTAAAAAATTTTTTTTTAAAATAATTATTTAAAAATATTTTAATTTACAATATTCTGATTTTTAATTTCTTTTAAACCATTAAATGGAGCTTTTTCTTTTAATATTTCTTCTATTCTAATAAGTCTATTATATTTGGCTATACGATCTGTTCTACTCATAGAACCAGTTTTAATTTGACCAGCTGATGTACCTACAGCTAAATCACAAATAGTTGTATCTTCAGTTTCTCCAGAACGATGCGATATTATAGTTGTATAACCATATTTTTTAGCTATTTTAATTGTATTTAAAGTTTCTGTAAGAGTACCAATTTGATTATATTTTATTAAAATAGAATTAGCTACATTATTAATAATACCCTTTTTTAATAATTTAGGATTTGTTACAAATAAATCATCACCAACAAGTTGAATTTTATCACCCATAATTTTTGTTTGATAAATAAAACCATCCCAATCGGATTCATCTAATCCATCTTCTATAGATAATATTGGGTATTTATCTGTTAATTCTTTTAAAAAATTACTAAATTCTTTTGATGTAAATTGTTTTTTAATATTATTTTCAAATATTGTATATTTTTTATTTTTATAAAATTCTGATGCTGCACAATCAATAGCTAAAGAAATATCCTTTCCTATTTTATAACCAGAATTTTCTATGGATTCAATAATTAAATTAAAAACTTCATTATTTGAATTTAAATTTGGAGAATAACCTCCTTCATCACCAACTGAAGTCATCATATTTTTATTTTTAAGAATTTTACCTAAATTATGAAATACATTTGCACTTATTGTTAATGAATCTTTAAAGGTTTTTGAATTTATTGGTTGTATCATGAATTCTTGAATATCTATATTATTATTTGCATGTTTACCACCATTTATTATATTTATCATTGGTAATGGTATAGTAAATTTTTTAGGTGTTTTATTTAATTCTGCTATATGTTCATATAATGGGATACATTTATAATATGAAGCTGCTTTTGCATTAGCTAAAGATATACTTAATATAGAATTAGCTCCAAAATTTGATTTATTTTTAGTACTATCTGTTTTAATCATTAAATTATCAATATAATCTTGATTTAAAGAATTTTTACCTATAAGAATTTTTGAAATTTTTTTATTAATAATATTAACTGATTTTAATACACCCTTTCCTAAAAATCTTAATTTATCATTATCTCTTAGTTCTAATGATTCAAAAGTACCGGTAGAAGCACCAGATGGTACTGAAGCAATACCTATAAAACCACTATTTAAATGAACTTCAGTTTCAACAGTAGGAAAGCCTCTAGAATCCAAAATCTCTCTTGCTATTATTTTTTTTATTTTAGACATTTTATCCTTATTTATTTAATTTAAAATTAAATTTATGTTATCAATATTTATAAATAAACTTTAGTAAAAATATTTAAATTATTATTTATTATTTAAATATAATATTTTGTTAAATAATTAAAAATATTTAATAATAAATTATAAATATTGTATTAAACTTTAACTTGACAAATTTTTAAAAATTATTTATTTTATTTTAAATAATTTAAATATTTTAATAATAAATAGAGTTAATATGGTAACAATTAATCAATTAATTAGAAAGTCTAGGTTTTTTAAAAAAAATAAAAGTAATGTTCCAGCATTAAAAAATTGTCCCCAAAAAAAAGGGGTATGTATTAAGGTATATACTACTACCCCTAAAAAACCCAATTCAGCATTACGTAAAGTTTGTAGAGTACGTTTAACTAATGGTTTTGAAGTTACTTCTTATATTGGAGGAGAAGGTCATAATTTACAAGAACATTCTGTTGTATTAATTAGAGGTGGAAGAGTTAAAGATTTACCTGGTGTAAGATATCATACTATTAGAGGATCACTTGATTGTAATGGTGTTAAAAATAGAAAAAAATCAAGATCTAAGTATGGTGTAAAAAAAAAATAAATTAAATAATTTTTAAAATAATTAATAATAAATATTATATTAATTATGGAGTTTTAATGTCACGTCATAAAAATTTTAAAAAACGTAAAATTTTGCCAGATTTAAAATTTAAATCAAAATTATTAACAAAATTTATAAATATAATAATGGTTAACGGTAAAAAATCAATAGCTCAAACAATAGTATATGATGCATTAAAAAATTTAACAAATTTTACTAAAGATTTTTCATTAAAAATATTTAAAAAAGCTATTATAAATATTAGTCCATTTGTTGAAGTTAAATCTCGTAGAATAGGAGGAGCAAATTATCAAGTACCAATTGAAGTTAATTCTAATAGAAAAAATTCATTAGCAATGAGATGGATTATTGATGCTGCTAAAAAACGCAAAAATAAATCAATGTCATTAAAATTAGCTAATGAATTATTTGACGCATATAATAAAAAAGGCTTAGCATTTAAAAAACGTGAAAATGTTCATAAAATGGCAGAAGCTAATAAAGCATTTGCGCATTATAAATGGTAATAATTTTAAAAATTAAGGATATTTAAATGGTAAGAAAAATACCAATTGAAAACTATCGTAATATCGGTATTAGTGCACATATAGATGCAGGTAAAACAACAACTACTGAACGTATTTTATTTTATACAGGAGTTAATCATAAAATTGGGGAAGTGCATGATGGAACAGCAACTATGGATTGGATGAAACAAGAACAAGAAAGAGGTATAACAATAACAGCAGCGTCAACAACTACATTTTGGTCAGGAATGTTAAAACAATTTAAATCTCATAAAATTAATATAATAGATACTCCAGGTCATGTTGATTTTACTATTGAAGTTGAAAGATCAATGAGAATATTAGATGGTGTAATTATGGTATATTGTTCTGTAGGTGGTGTTCAACCTCAATCAGAAACCGTATGGAAACAAGCAAATAAATATAATGTTCCTAGAATTGCATTTATAAATAAAATGGATAGAGTAGGAGCAAATTTTTTTAAAGTTATAAAACAAATAAAAAATCGTTTAAATTCAAATCCAGTACCAATACAAATTCCTATAGGAAAAGAGGAAAAATTTATTGGAATTATAGATTTAATTAAAATGAAAGCTATTATATGGAATGATTTTGATTTAGGTACAACTTTTAAATATAAAAATATACCAAATAATATGAAAATTATATCTAAAAAATGGAGAAAAAAATTAATAGAATATGCAGTAGAAGTATCAGAAACATTAATGTTAAAATATTTAGATGGTAAAAAAATAAATGAAGATGAAATTAAAAAAGCTTTGAGAAAACGTGTATTAAATAATGAAATAACTTTAATTACATGTGGTTCAGCATTTAAAAACAAGGGTGTTCAATCTTTATTAGATTCAATAATAGAATATTTACCTTCTCCTAAAGATATTAAATATATAAATGGTATAAATAAAAACAAAAAAAAAATTAAACGTTTATTAAATGATAATGAACCATTTTCAGCACTTGCTTTTAAAATTATTACTGATCCTTATGTTGGAAATTTAACATTTTTGAGAGTATATTCAGGTTTTATTAATTCTGGAGATAGTGTTTTAAATTCTTCAAAATTAATACGCGAGAGATTTGGTCGTCTTTTGCAAATGCATGCTAATAAAAGGGAAGAAATTAAAAAAGTTTTTGCTGGTGATATATTTGCAGCTATAGGTTTAAAAAATGTAACAACAGGTGATACTTTATGTAGTATAAATAATCCAATAGTTTTAGAGAAAATGAAATTCCCTGTACCTGTAATTTCTATAGCAGTTGAACCTAAAACTAAAAATGATCAAGAAAAAATGAGTTTTGCTTTAAATCGTTTATCTAAAGAAGATCCTTCTTTTAAAGTATTTATAGATTTAGAAACTAATCAAACAATAATATCTGGTATGGGGGAATTACATCTTGAAATTATTATTGATAGAATGAAACGAGAATTTAATGTTGATGCTAACATAGGTAAACCTCAAGTTGCTTATCGTGAAACTATTGTTAAAAAAAGTATTAATATTGAAGGAAAATATATTAAACAAACTGGCGGACGTGGTCAATATGGTCATGTAGTTATTGATATTTATCCATTAGATTTAAATTTAAATTTAAATAAATATGAATTTATTAATGATATCAAAGGTGGTATTATTCCTAATGAATATATTCTTGCAATTAAAAAAGGAATTAAGGAGCAATTAAAATCTGGCCCATTAGCTGGATATCCGGTTGTTAATGTTGGAATTCGTTTACATTATGGATCATATCATGATGTTGATTCTTCCGAAATTGCTTTTAAAATAGCTGCTTCACTTGCATTTAAAGAAGGTTTTAAAAAATCTAATCCAATATTACTTGAACCAATTATGAAAGTAGAAATTGATACACCTAAAGAAAATATAGGAGATATAATTGGAGATTTAAGTAGACGTAGAGGTATTTTAAAAAAACAAGAAAATAATTTAAATAATATAATTATTTATGCTGAAGTTCCATTATCTGAAATGTTTGGTTATGCAACTAATTTAAGATCACTAACTAAAGGAAGAGCATTTTATTTTATGAAATTTAAAAAATATGATTTAACTCCTAATAATATATCAAAAAAAATTATTAAAAAAAGAGGATATTTGTAATTAATTATATTTTAAAGTAAAAATTTAATTATAAATATATTATGAAATAATATAAATTAAATAAAATTAAATTAAATTAAAAGGAAAATATTTTGTCTAAAGAAAAATTTGAGAGAAAAAAACTTCATTTAAATGTTGGAACAATAGGTCATGTTGATCATGGTAAAACAACTTTAACATCAGCAATTACTACAGTTTTATCTAAAAAATATGGTGGTATTGCAAAAGCTTTTGAACAAATTGATAATTCACCAGAAGAAAAAGCAAGAGGTATTACAATTAATACTTCGCATGTTGAATATTATACAAAAATTCGTCATTATGCTCATGTTGATTGTCCAGGACATGCCGATTATGTTAAAAATATGATTACTGGAGCTGCTCAAATGGATGGTGCTATTTTGGTTGTATCTGCAACTGATGGTCCCATGCCGCAAACTAGAGAACATATTTTACTTAGCCGTCAAGTTGGGGTTCCTTATATAATTGTATTTTTAAATAAATGTGATATGGTTAAAGATGAAGAACTTTTAGAATTAGTTGAAATGGAAGTAAGAGAACTTTTAACTCAATATAATTTTCCAGGAGATACTACACCAATAGTTAGAGGTTCAGCATTAAAAGCATTAGATGGAGAAATTGAATGGATTGATAAAATTATAGAACTTTCAAACTATTTAGATACATATATTCCAGAACCTAAAAGATTAATTGATAAAGATTTTTTATTACCTATAGAAGATGTTTTTTCAATTTCAGGAAGAGGTACAGTAGTAACTGGTAGAGTTGAAAAAGGAATTATTAAGGTAGGAGAAGAAATTGAAATTATAGGTATTAAAAATACTGTTAAAACTACTTGTACAGGTGTTGAAATGTTTCGTAAATTATTAGATGAAGGTAGAGCTGGAGAAAATATAGGAGTTTTATTAAGAAGTATTAAAAGAAATGATATTGAAAGAGGACAAGTATTAGCAAAACCAGGATCAATAAAACCCCATACTATTTTTGAATCAGAAGTTTATATATTAAATAAAGAAGAAGGTGGTAGACATACACCCTTTTTTAAAGGATATAAACCCCAATTTTATTTTAGAACAACTGATGTAACAGGAAATATTAAATTATCTGACAGTAATATTAAAATGGTTATGCCAGGGGATAATATTAAAATGATAGTTAATTTAATAAATCCAATTGCTATGGATGTTGGTTTACGTTTCGCAATTAGAGAAGGTGGTAAAACAGTTGGGGCTGGAATAGTTACAAAAATAATTTCTTAATTATTAAAATAATTATGTTTTTTATATTTTATATAAAATAAAATTATTTTATAATTAATAAATATTTATAATAAATTAAATAATAAATACTATAATTAATATAAATGAAAATAATTGAAAAAATTAAAAAACAAATTAATAATAATTTAATTTTAATATATATGAAAGGTACACCTAAAAACCCAAGTTGTACTTTTTCAGAAAAAGCAATTCAAATTTTATTAAAATGTTGTAATAAATTTTCTTATGTTAATGTTTTAAAAAATCCATTAATTAGGAATGAATTACCAAAATATTCAAAATGGGCAACTTATCCACAAATATGGATTAATGGGGATTTTATAGGTGGATATGATATTATTAAATATTTATATAAAAATAATGAATTACAAAAAATAATTAAAAATTTATAAATTTTAAATTATTATTGGCATTATAATGTGTAAATATTTAATGTTATTAGTATTATATGTTATTTGTATACTATTATCTAAATCTTTAATTAGTATTTTAATATTTTTATTTTTAAAAGAATTTAATACAGGTAAAATATAATTTAAATTTACACCTATTTTAATTTTAGGACCATTATAAATAATTTCTATAAATTCTTCTGCTTTTTCTTTTGGTGGCTTTTGTGTTTTAATATTTAAAATGTTTTTATTTAAAATAAGATAAATAATATTAAATTTTTCACTTGCTAAAATTGATACACGTTTAATAGCATTTTTAAAATTATCAGAATTTATTTTAAAACTTACCCCCTTTTTATTATTTAATAAATTTTTATAATTAGGGTAAATTCCATTTATAAGTTTAGAAGTAAATATTAAATTTTTTATATATATACGAATATTATTTTTACCAATTTGTAATTTCATATTACCTTCTTTTAGTAGACGTATTATTTCAAAAATTCCCTTTTTTGGTATAATTATAGAACAAAATGGTAATTTTTTATTAATAAATAAAGTACAAATAGATAATCTATGTCCATCTGAAGCAATACATTGTATTATATTATTTTTAATTTCTAAAAAAACACCATTTAATGAATATTTAATATTATCATTTGATATAGAAAAATATATACTGTTAATAATATTTTTAAATGTATATTGATCTAATATAAATTCTAATTGATTTTTAATAACCCATTTGTCAATATTAGGAAAATTATTTGATGGTAATGTAGATAAATTAAATTTATTATTTTTTGTTTTTATAATTATTAAATCTCCCTTTAATTTTACTAAAACTTCAGAATTATCTTGTAAATTCTTAAATATATTTATAAAATTTTTTGATGAAACTGTTATTGCTCCATTTTCATTTTTTTCATATAATTTGATTTTTGATATTATTTCCATTTCTTGATTAGCATTAGTTATTAATAAAATATTATTTTTAACATTTAATAAAATATTATTATATATATATAAATTATTATTATTTGTTATATAATTTAATTGATAAATATTTTTTAAAAAATCTTCTTTTTTAATAGTAAATTTCATCATTAACTCCAATAAATATATATTTAACAAATTAAATAATGGGTCGTGCGGGATTTGAACCTGCGACCAATTGATTAAAAGTCAACTGCTCTACCAACTGAGCTAACGACCCTTTATTTTACATAATTAAAATTATATCATAAATATTTAAAATTGCAACAAATAATTTTAAATATATTTAAATTTTAAAAAATAAAATTATAAAAACAAGTTATTTAATTGAATTTTATTAATTACTTGACATTATATATTAATATTTTAAAATTAAATTGTTTTTAATGCTTATATGGGCACTCATAGAAAAATATTTTTAAAATAAATAAAATTTAATTTTTTAGATTCAATAAATAAACATGTAAATTTAAAATTAGTTTTTATTAAAATGTTCTAAAATTGAAGAGTTTGATCATGGCTCAGATTGAACGCTAGCGGCAAGCTTAACACATGCAAGTCGAGCGGCATCGGAAAACAATTTTTGTTTTGTCGGCAAGCGGCGAACGGGTGAGTAATATCTGGGAAACTACTCAATGGAAGGGAATAACTATTAGAAATGATAGCTAATGCCATATAATGTCTAATAAAAGACCAAAGGGGTATTGATATTTATCATGCCATTGAATGTGCTCAGACGAGATTAGCTAGTAAGTGAGGTAAAGGCTCACTTAGGCAACAATCTCTAGTTGGTCTGAGAGGATGACCAGCCACACTGGAACTGAGATACGGTCCAGACTCTTAAGGGAGGCAGCAGTGGGGAATATTGCACAATGGGCGAAAGCCTGATGCAGCTATGCCGCGTGTGTGATGAATGCCTTAGGGTTGTAAAACACTTTCAGTAGGAAAGAAAAACATTAACTTAATATGTTAATAATTGACGTTACCTTCAAAAGAAGCACCGGCTAACTCCGTGCCAGCAGCCGCGGTAATACGGGGGGTGCAAGCGTTAATCGGAATTACTGGGCGTAAAGAGCGCGTAGGCGGTATATTAAGTCAGATGTGAAATCCCTAAGCTCAACTTAGGAACTGCATTTGAAACTAATAAACTAGAGTTTTGTAGAGGGGGGTAGAATTCCAGGTGTAGCGGTGAAATGTGCAGATATCTGGAGGAATACCAGTGGCGAAGGCGACCCCCTGGGCAAAAACTGACGCTGAGGTGCGAAAGCGTGGGTAGCAAACAGGATTAGATACCCTGGTAGTCCATGCCGTAAACAATGTCGATTTGAAAGTTGTATCCTTGAGATATAGCTTTCGTAGCTAACGCGTTAAATCGAC
>CP102982.1:0-172500 GCA_030849285.1 Candidatus Psyllophila symbiotica | reverse complement strand
CATAAGCATCTGTTTTATATTCATTGTTATTTTTTTTATAAAAATTAAAATTTAATTTTGTTAATTTTAATTCATATTTATAATTTAAACCTATTAATTTATTTAAAATTTTTATCTCAATTCCTTCATTTGGTTGTAATCGAATTATTAATTTATTTTGTGGTATTTTTTTATTAAATTTATTAAATAAATTTATAGGTAATGTTTTAAAATAAATTACAATTTCTGAAAGTTTTTTCTTTAACCTTTTTCCACTACGTAAATAAAATGGCACACCAGCCCATCTTAGATTATCAATATCTGCACGAATAGAAACAAAAGTTTCAGTATTACTATTTTTATTTAAACCTATTTCTTCTAAATAACTAGGAATATTTACACCATTAATATTATTATTTGTATATTGTCCTAAAACTACATTTTTATTAATATTATTAAAATTAAATCTTCTTAATGAATTTATAATTTTAATTTTTTCTTCTTTAATACTATTAATATTTAATTTTATTGGTACTTCCATAGTAATTATAGTCAATATTTGTAATAAATGATTTTGTATCATATCTTTAATTTGACCTGTTTTATTAAAATATTCTATTCTACCCTCAATACCTATTTCTTCTGAAACTGTTATCTGTATAGAATCAATAATTTGATTACTCCAATTTTTTAAAAACAAAATATTAGAAAAACGAAAAGCTAATAAATTTATAATAGTTTCTTTTCCTAAATAATGATCTATTCTATATATTTGTGATTCATTAAAATATTTTAAAATTTTATTATTAATATAATTATATGTTTTTAAACTTGAACCTATAGGTTTTTCTATAACAATAAATGAAGATTTTTTATTTATTTTTTCTTTACCTAATCCTTTACAAATAGCAGGAATAGTATTTGATGGCATAGCACAATAATTTATTGAAATACGATTTTTAAAATTTAAAATTTTTTTAAGTTTTATAAAATTATTACTATAATATACATTTAAATTACAAAATTTAAAACGAGAGATAAATTTTATCCAAATTTTTTTATTAATTTTTTCTTTTAAAAAAATATTTAATGATTTTTTTATCATATTAATATAATTAATTTTATCCCAATTAGATCTACTTATTCCAATTATACAAGTATTATCATGAATATTGTTTTTTTTTTCTAAATAATATAATGAAGGTAATATTTTACGTTTAGATAAATCTCCTTTAATTCCAAATATTATAAAATTGCATACGTTATTTTTTTTTTCATTCATATAAATTCTCTTAAATTTTAAAATATTTATTTTAAAAAATAATATTTTATTTTTTAATTTATTATTAAATATATTTTAATTTTTATTAAATTTTATATTATTTATTATTTTTAAAAAATTATTAATATTTAAAGATGAATTACCTATTAATAAACCATCAATATCTTTTTGAATCAATAATTCTTTTGAATTTTTATTATTAACAGAACCCCCGTATTGTATTATAATTTTTTTTGCAATTTCTTTATCATATAAACTTATTTGTGATCTTATAAATTTATGTATTTTTTGAATTTTTAAAGGTTTTACTGAAATTTTATTTCCAATAGCCCATATAGGTTCATATGCAATAACACAATTTTTAAATATTTTAATTCCTAAATTTTTAATAATTAAATTAATTTGATTAAAACAAATTTCTTTACTCTTTTTTTTTTTTTTTTCTTCTAATGTTTCTCCAATACATAATACAGGAATTAAATTATTTTCTTTAACATTTAAAAATTTTTTTAAAATTTGAAAATCAGTTTCTTTATGATAAATACGTCTTTCAGAATGACCTATTAACACATATTTTACTCCTATATCTTTTAACATTTTAGCTGAAATATCACCAGTGAATGCTCCAAATGTATTTATATCAACATTTTGTGCACATATATTAATATTACTGCCTCTTATTTTTTTAATAGCTGTATATAAATAAATTAATGGTGGAGCAATAGAAATATTAAATAATTTTTTATTTTTTAATTTATAACATATTTTATTTAAAAAAATATTTATAAAATATTTATTACCATTTAATTTCCAATTTGCAATAATTAATGGTGTTCTCATATTATCCTTTTATATTAAAAATTATTATTTATTTTATAATATAAATAATTTAAAATATTATAAATTATTTTATAATTATAATTAATATAAATTTAATTAAAATAATTAATTTATTATCTAAATTTTTTAAAATATTTATTATTTAACATTATATACATAATTTTAAATTATTAAAAGAGATATATGTCAAATATTAAAATTTTTTCAGGCAATTCAAATATAGAAATTTCTAAAAAAATATCAAAAAAATTAAAAATAAATTTAAGTAATTCTTATGTAGGCCGTTTTAGTGATGGAGAAATTAATATACAAATTAATGAAAATGTTAGAGGTGATGATATATTTATAATACAATCTATTTGTTCACCAAGTAATGATAATTTAATGGAATTACTTATTATGGTTGATGCTTTAAGAAGAGCATCTGCTGGACGTATTACTGTTGTAATTCCATATTTTGGTTATGCCCGTCAAGATAGAAGATTAAATTCATCACGAGTACCAATAACAGCAAAAATAATTGCTAATTTTTTAACAAATGTTGGAATTAATCGTATATTAACAGTAGATTTACATTCTGAACAAATTCAAGGGTTTTTTGATATTCCTGTAGATAATATATTTGGAAGTTTAGTATTTTATGAAAATATAATTAATATAAAAAAATTAAATAAAATTACAATAGTTTCTCCAGATATTGGAGGAGTTATAAGAGCAAGAACAATGTCTAAAATATTAAATGATGTTGATATTGCTATAATAGATAAACGTAGAAAAAATCCAAATACATCTCAAGTAATGCATATAATAGGTAATGTTAAAAATAAAAATTGTATTTTATTTGATGATATGATTGATACTGGAAGTACTTTATATAAAGCAGCTAAAACTTTAAAAAAAAATGGAGCAAAAAGTGTTTTTGCTTTTGTAACACACCCTGTTTTTTCTGGAAATTTTATAAAATATATTAAAGATTCAACAATTGATAAAATTACAGTTTGTGATAGTATTCCGTTAACAAAATATATTACTGAAAATATTAAATTAAATATACAAACATTATCAAATATATTAGCTGAATCTATTAGAAGAATAAATAATGGTCAATCAATTTCTGAAATGTTTAAATTTTAAAAATTTTAAATTAAATATAAAAATATTATTTTTTAAATTTAAAAATAATATAATTTAAAAGGATAATTATGTTTAAAAATAAAATAAATAAAAATTTAAATAATCAATTAAATTTAGAAAATTATTCAGCAAATTTATATTTACAAATGAGTGCGTGGTGTAATATTAAAAATTTTAAAAATGCTTCTATTTTTTTAAAAAAAAATTCTATTGAAGAATTAAAACATATGGAAAAAATATTTAATTTTTTATGTGAAATAAATATACTACCAATAATAAATTTAAATATTTCATTTAAAATAAATTTTAATTCTATTAATGATATATTTAAAAAAGCCTACATTAATGAAAAAAAAATAACTCGTAATATTAATTATATTTCTAACATTGCATTAAAACAAAAAAATTTCAAAATTTTTCATTTTTTAAATTGGTATATTTTAAAACAAAATGAAGAAGAAAAAACATTAAAAACAATTCTTGAAAATTTAAAATTTTTTAATAATAATAAAAAAAATATATTTATATTTGATAATTTATTTTTATCAAAATATATTTAATTAATAAAATAAAATAAAATTTTAGTAAATGTTAAATATTGTTATTTATTTATTTTAAAATATTTAAATTATAAAATATTATTATAATTATTAATTTTTTTATATATTTGATAGTTATTTCATTAATAAATCTAAATTGTATAGGAAATATTTGTTTTCCATATAAATAATGATTTTTGTATAAGTTAATATTAAATTTTTTCTATTGTTATACCAATATATACTAATATTCATTTTCTTCTAAAAATTTATTGTTAAATATAAATTTATTAGGAATTATCTCTCTTTACATACCTATTATAAAAACTTGATTAAATTATAATTCTTTTAATGAATATAAAGTCATTAACTTAACTGAATTAATTTGTTTATAATTTTTATTATTATAATTTAATTTAATATATGATAAAAATAATTCTAAAATTTTAGAATTTTTAATATTTTTAATATAAAAATTTTTAGTTAATTTAATTAATTCATATAAATTATTAATTTTAATTTTTGAATTTTTTTTTTGATAAATTAAAAATAAACCAGTTTTTTTAATAATATAATTATTTGTTCATATAATTTTAAATTTATTATTTTTTTTAGTTTTTTAATTAAAACTATAAAATTTTTTAAATTTAAAATTTATTTTTTTAAAAAATTTTTGTTTTAAAATTATATTTAATACTTTAAATAATAAAATATTATATTTTTTAGAAATTTCATCAATTTTTTAATAATATTAACACTAATACTTCTTTTAGGTATATTAATAATTTTTAAAAACAGTTTATCATTATTATTTAAAATAATATGTAAATATGAAATTGTTTCTTTAATTCTTTTTTATTAAAAAATTTAATATTACTTAAAATATTATAATTTATATTATTTTTAATAAATTTTTTCTAATATATTGAATTGGATATTTTTATATATAGAATAGCAAAATCATTTAATAAACTTTCATTATATTTACAATTTTTAATATAATTAACAACAAAATTAACTTTATCTAATTCATCAATAACAGAATATAAAAAAATTAATTCACATCTTTTGTTTTTTTGTCTATGTTTTTAAAATTTATTATTATTATTATTAATTTATTTGCTGTTAATAAAACATTTTTAGTTGATCTATAATTTTGTTCTAGATAAATAATTTTTGTATCAGGGTAATTTAATAAAAATTTTTTTAATTAATTCAGTTTTATTATTTTCCCATTTGTATATAGATTGATCATCTCACTATAATCATAATTTTGTTATTTTTATTTTTAATTTTTTTTATCAAATTATATTGGATATTATTTATATCTTAAAATTCATCAATCGAAATATATTTAAATTGTTAATTATATTTTTTATAAACATTAAAATTATTAATTAATAAATTATTTGCATTTATTAAAATTTCATTAAAATCCAAATAACAATATTTATTACATTTTTTTAATATATTTTATATATATAATAATTTATTATTTAATTTATTTAAATAATTAAATTTTTTTTTTTAAAAAATTTATTAATATAATATATTATTTTAATAATTGAATATTTTTAAATATCAAAATTTAATTTTTAATAATACTTTTAATTAAAATAATTTAATTATTTTTATTAATTTTTTTTATATCAATATTATTATAATATAAATATAATATTCTATAAACTAAACTATGAAAAGTACTAATTTAAATATCATTTAAATATAATTTTACTAATTTATTAATTCTATTATATATTTCATTAATTACTTTATTAAAAAATATAACATTAATAATTGATTTTAGAAAAGTTTTTAATTTTTAATTAATTAATTTATATGATTAACTAAAACTTTTGTTTTGTCATTATCAGTACATGCTAATACTAATAAATTTTTATTTTTAGAAATAATTACTTTAATTTATTTTTTTATTCATATTTTTAAAAAAAAATTATTATTCATAAATAACATTTAATAAATAATTTGTAATATAATTAAAATTTTAATAATATTATTTTATAATTTTTAAAATTAAAATATTTAATATAAAAATTAATTTAAAATATTTTTAATAATTTATTAATAAATATTTTAAATTAAAATTATAATATTTTTTTGCTAATTAATATAATTTAAATTATATATAGGTATTTCTATTACTAAATCTTTATTTATAACTTTAATTTGACAACTTAATCTACTTTTAATTTCTAAACCCCAAGCTTTATCTAAAATATCATTTTCATTTAATTTAATATTTTTTAATGAATTAAACCCTTTTTGTACAATACAATGACAAGTAGTACATATACAAGATTTTTCACATGCACTTTCTATTTTAATATTATTTTTATGTGCTAAATTTAATAAATTTTCATTTTTTTTAGATTCTACAATTAAACCGTTTAAACAAAATTTTTTATTTGGTAAAAAAAAAATTTTTGGCATTTTTAATATTTTAAATAATATATTATAATAATTATTTTAAATAAAAATATTTTAAATATTTAATTTTTTAAAAAATTAAATTTATTTCAAATATAAATATTATTTTATTAAATATAAATGACAAATACAAAATCATCAAAAAAAAGAAATAGACAATCAAAAAAAAAATATAAGTATAATTTAAGTTATAAATCTATGTTAAAAACTTTTATTAAAAAAACACTTTTAGCAATATCTTCTAATAATAAAGAAAATGCTAAAAAAATTTATATTAAAACACAAAAAATTTTAGATAGACAAGTTTCAAAAAAAATAATTCATAAAAATAAATCATCAAGATATAAATCTATTTTATCTATTAAAATAAATAATATGTAAATATATATATAATAATTTTCACGAACTCAAAAAAAAAGAGTTCGTGAAATTATAGTTAAATTGTTTTTAAAATTTATTTATTACTATTTTAGATTGGTTTTTTTTTAATTTTAATAATATGTTTTTTAATTTTATTTTTATGATACAAATACCCACTACCAGCTGGTATAAGTCTACCAATTATTACGTTTTCTTTTAAACCCCTAAGTTCATCTATTTTTTCGCAAATTGCCGCTTCTATTAAAACACGTGTTGTCTCTTGAAATGATGCTGAAGAAATAAATGAATCTGTTGTTAAAGATGCTTTAGTAATTCCCATAATATCTCTTAAAAATACTACAGGTTTTTTATTTTGCATTATTAATTGTTCGTTTATAATTTTAATACGCGATAATTCAACTCTTTCACCAGGTAAAAAATGACTATCACCAGGATATTTTATAATTACTTTCCTTAACATTTGACGAATAATTACTTCAATATGTTTATCATTTATTTTTACTCCTTGTAAACGATAAACATCTTGTATTTCACCTACAATATAATTTGTAACTTCACTTAACCCCTTTAAACGTAAAATATCATGTGAAACTTTAGAACCATATGAAATAACATCTCCTTTTGAAACATATTCCCCTTCAAAAACATTTAATTGTCTCCATTTAGGGATCATAATTTCACAAATTTTTATACCATTTGATTTAATATGTAAACGTTTTTTACCTCTTGAACTTTTACCAAATGTAACAATTCCGTTAACTTCTGATAAAATAGCGGGCTCCTTAGGTTTTCTAGCTTCAAATAAATCAACAACTCTAGGTAAACCCCCTGTAATATCTTTAGTTTTACTAATTTCTTGAGGAATAAGTGCTATTATACTTCCAATTTTAATTTCCTCCCCATTTTTAATTTGTATTATAGATTTTGGTGGTAATAAATAATGAGCAATTATATCTGTATTTGGAAAATATACTGGTTTATTATATATATCAACTACTGTTAAAAATGGTTTTGAATTATTTTCATTAATATTATATTCATTATTTTCTAATACTACCATTATAGATGTTTCTGTTAATTTATCTTTTTGGTGTATAATTGATTTACCATCTACAATACCTGAAAATTTAACAAATCCATAAACTTCGCTTATAATTGGCATTGCATGAGGGTTCCAATTAGCAATTACTTCACCTGATTTAACTATATCATTATGAATTTTAGTAATAATTGCACCATAAGGAATTTTATGTATTTCCATAGTATGATTAAATTTATCAATTATTTTTATTTTAGAGTTACGTGATGTAATAATAATTTCCCCATTTATATTTTTAATACATTTTAAATTTTTAAATTTAATTTTACCACTGTTTTTAATTTTAATAAAAGATTCTGTTATAATACGAAAAGCCGCTCCTCCAATATGAAATGTTCTCATTGTTAATTGAGTACCTGGTTCACCAATAGATTGTGCTGCAATAATACCAACAGCTTCACCTTTATTTATAATTTTCCCTTTAGATAAATCTCTACCATAACATTTAACACAAACTCCAAAATTAGTTTCACAAGTAACAGTAGATCTAACTTTTATTTTTTTAATAAAATTTTTTTCTAAAAGTTTACATAAATCTTCATTTAAAATGCTATTTTTAAATATTAAAATTTTATTTGTTCCATTTATATTAACATTTTCTGAAACAACTCTACCTAATACACGATAACTTAATGATTCTTTAATTATATCACCTTCAATTACAGGAGATATCCAAATTCCATCTTTTGTTTTACAATCTGTTTCAGTGATAATTAAATCTTGTGCTACATCAACTAATCTTCTTGTTAAATAACCAGAATTTGCTGTTTTTAAAGCTGTATCAGTTAAACCTTTTCTAGCACCATGTGTTGAAATAAAATATTGAATTACATTTAATCCTTCTTTAAAATTTGCTGTTATTGGAGTTTCAATAATAGATCCATTGGGTCTAACCATTAAACCACGCATTCCTGCAAGTTGTCTAATTTGAGCAATTGACCCTCTAGAACCAGAATCTGCCATCATAAAAATATTATTAAAAGAAAATTGTTTTATTATTTTACCTTTATATTTAACATTTTTTTCAAATGATAAATTTTTAATCATTAAATTTGAAACTTCATCATTTGCAATAGCCCATATATCAATTATTTTATTATAACGTTCACCATTTGTTAAATATCCAAATTTAAATTGCCTTTTTATTTTTTTTACCTCTTCTTCAGCTTTCTTAATAATTCGAATTTTATTTTTAGGAATTATCATATCATTAATAGATACAGAAATACCTGATTTTGTAGCATATTTAAAACCCATAGACATTAATTTATCTGCAAAAATTATAGTTTTTTTTAAACCTAAAGTATAAAAACAAATACTTAAAATATCTAAAATTGTTTTTTTAACTAAATTTTTATTAATAATATCATATGATAAACCTTTAGGAAAAATCATCCAAAGAATTGCTCTACCTATAGTAGTATTAATAATTCTTTTTTTTTTATGCCAAACTTTTTTAATTTTAATACTTTCATTAATTTTAATTTTAACATGTGCATGTAAAGAAGCAAGGCCCATATAATAAACCATTTTAGCTTCTTTTATATTATTTAATATCATACCATTTCCTTTAGCATTTATATATTCACGTGTCATATAATATAAACCTAATACAACATCTTGAGAAGGGGCAATAACAGGTTCTCCGTTAGCAGGTGATAAAATATTGTTTGTAGATATCATAAGAACACGAGCTTCTAATTGTGCTTCATTTGTTAATGGTATATGAACCGCCATTTGATCACCATCAAAATCAGCATTGTATGCTGAACAAACTAATGGATGTAATTGTATAGCTTTTTCTTCTGTTAAAATTGGATTAAATGCTTGTATACCTAAACGATGTAATGTTGGTGCTCTATTTAATAATATTGGATGAACTTTAACAATTTTTTCTAAAATATTTAATACCATAGGATCTTCATTATCTACCATTTTTTTTGCAGAATTTATTGTACTTGCTAAATTCATTGATTGTAATTTACCAAAAATATACGGTTTAAATAATTCTAATGCCATTTTAATAGGTAATCCACATTGATTTAATTTTAAAAATGGACCTGCTATAATAACTGATCTTCCAGAATAATCAACTCTTTTACCTAAAAGATTTTGTCTAAATCTACCTTGTTTACCTTTTATTATATCTGATAAAGATTTTAATTGACGTTTATTTGTCCCTAAAATAGCTCTACCTCTACGACCGTTATCAAATAATGCATCAACAGCTTCTTGTAACATACGTTTTTCATTTTTAATAACAATATTAGGAGCAGATAATTTTAATAATTTTTTTAATCTATTATTTCTATTAATAATTCGACGATATAAATCATTAAGATCTGAAGTAGCAAATTTATTTTCATCTAATGGGACTAAGGGTCTTAAATCAGGGGGTAAAACTGGTAAAATTGTTAATATTAACCATTCTGGTCTATTACATGTATTAATAAATGATTCTAATAATTTTATTCTATTTATTAATTTTTTTCTTTTACTTAAAGAATGAACTTCTTTTAATTTATATCTTAATTTAACATATTCTAATTTTAAATTTATTTTTTTTAATAAGTATAAAATAGCTTCAGCACCAATCATAGCAATAAATTTATTACCAAATTTTTTTTTAAAAAATACATATTTTTTTTCATCAATAAGTTGATTTTTTTTTAAATTAGAAAATCCCTTTTTTATTACTATATATGATTCAAAATATATAATTCTTTCAATAATTTTTAATGGCATATTTAATAATAAACTAATACGTGATGGTAAAGATCTAAAAAACCAAATATGAGCAATAGGTGTAGATAATTTAATATGTCCCATTCTTTCACGTCTTACTTTTTTTTTAATAACTTCGACTCCACATTTTTCACATTTTATACCAAAATATTTTAATTTTTTATATTTTCCACATAAACATTCATAATTTTTAATTGGACCAAAAATATTAGTACAAAATAAACCTTCATTTTCAGGTTTTAAAGTACGATAATTTATTGTTTCTGATTTTTTTACTTCCCCAAAAGACCAAGAAAGTATTTTTTTTGGTGAAGCTAAAGAAATTTTTATTGCATCAAATTCTTTAAAATTATTTTGATTTAAAATTAAATGTAATGAATTAATCATAATTATCTCCTAAATTAAAGGCACACAAAAGTGTGCCCAAATTATATAATTTATTTTAAAATATTTTAAAAAAATATTATCTAAAATTATTTATTTTCATATAATTCAATATTAATACCTAAAGATTTAATTTCTTTTACTAATACATTAAATGATTCAGGTATATTAGGTTCAGAATAATATTTATTATTTACAATTTTTTTATAAATTTTAATTCGACCGTTAATATCATCAGATTTAATAGTTAACATTTCTTGCAATATATATGCAGCACCATAAGCTTCTAATGCCCAAACTTCCATTTCACCAACTCTTTGACCACCAAATTTAGCCTTCCCTTTTAATGGTTGTTGTGTTATTAAACTATATGAACCTATTGATCTCGCATGAATTTTATCAACAACTAAATGATTTAATTTTAATATATACATATAACCAACAGTAATAGGTCTTTCAAATTTTTCACCAGTTTGACCATCAAATAAAGTAATTTGTCCTGATGTTGAAACACCACTTAATTTTAAAAATTTTTTTATTTCTATTTCATTAGCGCCATCAAAAACTGGAGATGAAACAGGAACACCCCTTCTAAGATTTTTAGCTAATAATAGTATTTCATTATCAGTAAATTTATTAAAATTTATTTTTTGAACATTATTAATACCAAAATTATAAATTTTTTGAATAAATTTACGTATTTTATATATTTTTTTTTGTTTTTTAATCATTTTATTTATTTTTTTACCTAATTGTTTTGCAGCCATACCTAAATGTACTTCAAGAATTTGACCAACATTCATTCTTGAAGGTACACCAAGAGGGTTTAATATTATATCAATTGGTACACCATATTTATCATAAGGCATATCTTCAGTTAAATTAATTTTCGAAACAACTCCTTTATTACCATGTCTTCCTGAAATTTTATCACCAGGTTGAATATTATGTTTTGTCATTATATATATTTTAATAATTTTTAATATCCCTGGGCCTAAATTATGTTTTTTTTTTTTAACAATATTATTTTTTTTTCCACTTTGATTTTTAAAATTATTATATATTATATTTAAATTTATTATTTTTTTTTCTTCAATTTTATTTTTAAAAATAAATTTAAAAATTTTTTTAAATTTTATTTTTTTAATTATTAAAAAATTTATATTATTATATTTAAGTAATTCATAAATACAATTATAAAATAATATTTTAAATTCATTAATAACATTTTTAATAATATATAATTTTTTTATTTTTTTTTTTTTTTTTTTTTTTTTTGAATTTTATACCATTTTTATATTTTTTTTTTTTTTTAAATATTTTAATATCGATTACTTTTCCTGAAATCCCGTGTGGTACACGTAAAGAAGAATCTTGAATTTCAGGGGATTTATCTCCAAATATAGTAAACAATAATTTTTCTTCTGATTTTAATTTTTTTTTACTTTTTGGAGTTATTTTACTTATTAAAATATCTCCTTCAAAAACTTCAGTTCCAATTTTTATAATTCCTGATTTATTAAGTTTTGAAAACATATTTTTAGGTAATCCTGGAATATAAGGAATAATTTTTTCAGAACCTACCTTTGTATCTTTTATTTCACATAATAATTCATGTATATGAATAGTTGTAAATTTGTTTTGTTGTACTATTTTTTCTGAAATTAATATTGAATCTTCAAAATTATAACCATTCCATGACATAAATGCAACACGCATATTTTGTCCTAAAGATAATTCTCCATGATCTGTTGATGAACAATCTGCTAAAACATCCCCTTTTAATATTTTTTCTCCTAATGATATACATGGTGTTTGATTTATACAAGTATTTTGATTAGATCTAGTATATTTAATTAAATTATATGTATCTAAGTTTTCTTTATTATATAAAATCATATTATTATCAACTTTTATAATAATTTTAGTAGCATCAACATATTTTACTATACCATTTCTTTTAGCTAAAACTAACATACCAGAATCAACTGCAATTATATGTTCCATACCAGTTCCAACTATAGGTTTATCTGGAAATAAAAGTGGTACAGCTTGACGTTGCATATTAGCACCCATTAAAGAACGATTAGCATCATTATGTTCTAAAAATGGAATTAATGAAGCACCAATTGAAAGAATTTGTTGATTTGATACATCAATATAATTTATTTCTTTAGCATTAAAAAATCCTGATTCATTTTTATAACGACAACTTATTAATTTTTCAATAAATTCACCTCTTTTATTAATTTTAGAATTTGCTTGTGCAATAATATAATTTTCTTCTTCAACAAAAGATAAGTAACATATTTTTTTTGTTATTTTTCCATTTTTAACTAATCTATAAGGTGTTTCTAAAAAACCATATTTATTAATTTGAGAATATATTGAAAAAGAATTAATAAGTCCAATATTTGGTCCTTCAGGTGTTTCAATTGGGCAAATTCTACCATAATGTGATGAATGAATATCTCTTACTTCAAATCCAGCGCGTTCTAAAGTTAACCCACATGGTCCAAGTGCTGAAATTCTTCTTTTGTGTGTTATTTCAGAAAGAAGATTATTTTGATTCATAAATTGAGAAAGTGGGTTAGAAATGAAGAAATTTTTAAAATATATTGAAATTATTTTAGAATTAATAAAATTTTTAGGAAAAATAAATTTTTTATGTATTGATAATTTTTCTTTAATTGAATTTCTAGAATTCATTAAACTTAAATAAAAATGACTATTAATCATTTCACCAACTGAGCGAATTCTTCTATTTCCTAAACTATCAACATCATCTATTTTATCCTTACCATTTCTAATATTTAATAATTTTTTAATAATTAAAATTATATCTATTTTATCTAAATAAATTGATTTTGTATTATCCATACGTGAAATAGAATAATTTAATTTAATTCTACCTACTTTAGATAAATTATATTTTTTTCCAGTAAAAAAAAGTGAATCAAAAAATTTTTCTGCAACATCTAATGTTGTAATTTCATCAGATTTTAATATATGATAAATTTCAATTAATGCACTTAAACGGTCATATGTAGGATCAAAATGTAAAGTATTTGATATATAATTTCCATTATCAGTATTATTTGTATATATAGTTTCAATTTTATTATATCCATTTATTTTTAATTCATTTATAATATTTTTTGATAATGTCATATTAGCCATACAAATTAAATTACCATATTTATCATGATAATCTTTAACAACTGTTTTTGAATAAACAAAATTATATGGTACAAAAATACTTTTAATTTTATCTTTTTTTAATTCATTAATATTTTTAATTTTTATTTTACTACCCTTTTTAATATATATTTTATTTTTTGAAATTATATCAAATGATGCAACTTCTCCTTTTAATCTATTTGGAATTAAATACATTTTAATTTTATCACCACTAATATCAAAAATAGTTTTTTTATAAAACATATTTAAAATATTTCCTGTAGTATAATTTAATGCTCTTAAAATTGTTGTTACAGGTATTTTTTTATTTCTATCAATACGTGCATATAAAATATCTTTTAAATCAAATTCAAAATCTAACCATGTCCCTGAATAGGGAATTACTTTAGCATTATATAATATTTTTTTAGAAAAATGCGTTTTCCCTTTATCACTATCAAATATAATACCTGGGCTACGATGTAATTGTGAAACTATAACTCTTTCAACACCATTAACTACAAATGTAGCATTTTTTGTCATTAAAGGAATTTCGCATATATTTACTATTTTTTCTTTTATAAATTTAATAATTTTTTTAAATTTACGAAAATAAATAGTTAATTTTAATTTTACTTTTAACATCCCACAATATGTAATTCCTCTATTTTTACATTCTTGATAATTAAATAATGGTTTAGTTATTTTATAATCTATATATTTTAATGAAATATTAAAATTATAATTATAAATAGGGAAAAAATTACGTAATACATTTTCAATTCCCATTTTATTTGATAAATCTTTATTTATAAATTTTTTAAAAGTTTCAATTTGATAAGAAAGTAAATAAGGAACTTCAAAAAATTTAAGATGTTTACTAAAACTTTTTCTAATATTTTTTTTTACATTATTAAAATAATTCACTCTTTTTCTCCTAAAATAAACTTTAAATTTTAATAAAAAATTAAGATTTCATAAAAGACTGAAGATAAATCAACAGTCTTTTATGTATTTAAAATTTTTTAAAAATAAATTTTAAAACTTTTTTTTATATTTTTTATTTAATTTCAACTATTGCACCTGAAATTTCGATTTTTTTTTTTAAATTTTCAGCATCAATTTTATTTAAATTTTCTTTTAAAATAACAGGTGCAGATTCAACAAGATTTTTTGATTCCTTTAAACCTAAACCAATAATACTACGTACTATTTTAATAACAGAAATTTTATTTGTACCAAATGATTTTAAAATAACATTAAATTCTTTTTTTTCTTCCTTTTTTTTAATAATATTATTTGAATTATTTATCATATAATTTGAAGTAATATTAAATTTTTTTTCAATAATAGAAATTAATTCTGAAATATCTTTAATTGACATTGATTCAATAGTTTTTAATAATTTTTCTTTATTATTCATATTTACCTATAATATTTTAAATTATATCTAAAATTATTTTAATTTTTTAAATTTTTTATTTTTAAAATTATTTAAAACACGTAAAAATTTAATTATAGAAATTTCTTTTAATACATAAATTAATTTAGATAAAATTTCATTTAAAGTTGGTAACATTGCTAATTTATTAATATTTTCTTTTTTTATTATTTTACCATTAAAAGCTGCTAATTTAATTTTAAAATTTTTATTTTTATTTTCAAATTCCTTACATAATCTAGCAGAAAATGCTGGATTTTTAATAGAAAAACATATTATATTATTTCCTGATATATATTTTTTTAAAAAACTAAATTTTGTATTTTCAAAAGCAATTTTTAATAAAGTATTACGTATTAATAATACTTTAACATACATAATTCGTGCTTTTTTTCTTAAATTATTAATTATATTTGAATTTATATATTTATGATTTGATATAACTATAGATAAAGATTTATTAATTATTTTTTTAATTTTTAAAATAATTTCTTTTTTTTTTTTTAAATTCATAATTTATCCAATCAAATATTAATTAAAATATATTTAAATATTATATTATTAAATAATAATAAATAAACAAATATTTAAAATTTAAATATTTATATAAATATTTTTATGATTATAAAATATATTATAATAAAAATAAATAAATATTTTTTAAAAAAAAGATTAGATATAATATTATCAAGTTTTTTAACTCAATATTCTAGATCTTATATTAAAAAATTAATTATAAATAATAGAGTAAAATCAAATTCAAAATTACTTAATAAACCTAATAAGAAAATATTTAATAAAATTTTAATAAAAATTAAATTTATAAAAAAAAAAAAAAAAATAAAATCACAAAAAATTAAAATAAATATATTATATGAAGATAAATATTTAATAATTATAAATAAACCTAATAATTTTATAATTCATCCAGGTTATAAAAATTTTAAAAATACATTAATTAATGCTTTATTATATTATAATAATTTATTAATTTTAATTAAACGTTTAGGTATAGTACATCGTTTAGATAAAGATACATCTGGGTTAATAATAATAACTAAAACATTATTAACAAGAAAACTAATCATTAATGCATTTAAATACCATAAAATTAAAAAAGAATATGATGGGATAGTAATAGGTAATATTATTAATAATGGATATATTAAAGCTAAAATTTCAAGAAATATTAAAAATCGTATTAAAATGAATATAAATATAAATGGTAAAAATGCTATTACTTACTATAAAATTATTAAAAATTTTAAAGAATATACTAGAGTTAAATTTTTTTTAAAAAGTGGTAGAACTCATCAAATAAGAATACATATGTTATATATAAATTACCCTATTATTGGAGATAAAAAATATAATAAAATAAAAAAAAAAAATATTATATTTAAAAAAAATATTTTTTTATACAAATTTAATAGACAAGCTTTACATTCTTGTTTTTTAAATTTTTATCATCCAATTTATGGTTTTAATATAAATTGTTATTCTAAAATACCTTTAGATATTTTGAATTTAATTAATAAATTAAAATAATATAAATATTTATTTATATATATTAAAAATATAAAATAAAATTTAAAATAATTAATTATATTTAATATTAATTATATTAATAAACATCAAACAAAAAACATAATAAATAATAAAATATTTTAAAATAAATAAAAAAAATAAATTTTATTTTAAAATATTATAATAAATTTTTTTTTTAAAATTTATTAATTTTTATATTTAATATATTATTTATAAAATTATAACATAAACCAAACATTACCAAAAAAATCAATACCTATATAATTAATTAAATATAATATTAAAATTATAAATACAGAAGAATAATTAATATTTTTAATATTAGGTATTAAAAATTTTATTATTTCAATAATTTTATTTGATAATTGTGTTACAAATTTTTTAAATAAAGTAGATTTTTGTTGAAAACAATTCATTAATATAAACATACTAATTATCCAAAAAATTAAATAATTTGATATTTTTATTAAAGATATTAAAGATAATAATATAGTTATAGAAAAATTTGTAATAAGTGAAGTATTTTGTATATATGATATTAATAAAAATTTAATAATCATTAAAATAAATGCTAAAAATAAGGATATACTATATATTGAATTTATTGAAGGTATAATTTTTTTAAATATATTAATTGGTAATTGTGTAACCCTTTTAATAAATATTACAAATGGATGTTCAAAATCAAAAAGAGCCCATTCAATCCAAATTCTTAATAAAAAACTAATAGCACAAAAATCAATAATATTTTTAACTAAAAAATTAAGTGTTAACATTTAATAATCCTTTTTTATAAAAATAATTCAAATATAAATTAAAATATTATAAATTAAATAAATAACTTAATAAATATATAATATATATAAAATAAATTTTAAAAAATTATTTATTTTTTTAAAAAATATGTTTATAATATATTATAAAAAAAATATTTATATAAATTATTATATAAATATTCTATTAAAATTTAATATTTAAAATTTAATAAAAATAATTTATTTAATATAAATTAATTTTATTAAAAATTAAAAATTTAAGGATATTAAAATGTTTAATAATAAAGAAAAAAATAATAATATTAAAAATAATATTAAATTATTACCATATTCTTTAGAAGCTGAACAATGCATATTAGGTAGTTTATTATTAAATAATAATAATTGGGAAAAAATAATAGAACGTATTAATATAAATGATTTTTATAGTAATCAGCATAAAATTATTTTTGAAGAAATAAATTTTTTATTAAATAAAGGAAAACCATTAGATTTAATTACTTTATCAGAATCTTTAAAAAAAAAGAATAAATTAAACTTAATTGGAGGATTTTCATATTTAATAGAATTATCACAAAATATTCCAAATATTTCTAATATTATAGCATATACTGATATAATACATGAACGTGCTATTATAAGAGAAATAATAATTGCTGCAAATGAAATCGCAGATGCTTGTTATAATCCAATGGGTAAAAATTATGAAGAATTAATTGATTTAGCTGAAACAAAAATATTTAAAATTTCTGAAATTAGATCAAAAAGAGATGAAGGTCCACAAAGTATTGATAAAATTTTAGATGATACTATATCAAACGTTGAATTATTTTATAAAAACCCAAATAATGGTATTACTGGTATAAATACAGGTTATTTAGATTTAAATGAAAAAACAGGTGGTTTACAAAAATCAGATTTAATTATTATCGCATCACGCCCATCTATGGGTAAAACTACATTTGCTATGAATTTATGTGAAAATGCAGCAATGACTCAAGAAAAACCAGTTTTAATTTTTAGTTTAGAAATGTCAGGAGAACAAATTATGATTCGTATGTTATCTTCTTTATCACGTATTCATCAAACAAAAATAAGAACAGGCCAATTAAATGATAATGATTGGTTACGTATATCTAAAGTTATTGGTATTTTATTAGAAAACCAAAATATATATATAGATGATTCTTCTAATTTAACACCTAATGAAATAAGAACAAGAGCAAGAAGAGTTTATCGTGAAAATAATGGTATAAGTTTAATAATGATTGATTATTTACAATTAATTAGAGTTCCGAATTTATCTAATAATCGTACTTTAGAAATAACTGAAATTTCACGTTCATTAAAATCATTAGCAAAGGAACTTAATGTACCTATATTAGCTTTATCACAATTAAATAGATCACTTGAACAAAGAATGGATAAGCGTCCTGTTAATTCAGATTTAAGAGAATCAGGATCAATAGAACAAGACGCAGATTTAATTTTATTTGTTTATAGAGATGAAATATATAATAAAAAAAGTAAATTTAAAAATATTGCTCAAATTATTATTGGCAAACAAAGAAATGGTCCGATTGGTTCTATATTTTTAAATTTTAATGCTAAATTAGCCAAATTTGATAATTTTTTAAAAAAAAAATAATATTGTAAGTTATAATATTTTTAATTATAATATTTTAATTATATATTTTTAATTAAAATTTATTAATTTATAATAGGATAAATATGATTAAAAAATTAATTTTAATTTTAAATTTTGGTAGTTCTTCATTAAAATTTTCAATTATAAATTCAAATAATAATTATAAAATTATTACTGGTTTATGTGAATATTTTAAAAAAAATAATTATATTATAAAATGGAAAATTAATAATTCTATTTACAAAATTAAAAAAAAAAAAGAAGAAATTTTAAAATTTATTTTTATTGAAATTATACTAAAAAATAAAATAATTTCAGATAAATTGTATTCAATTGGACATCGTATAGTACATGGAGGAGAGTTATTTTCTAATTCTGTAATAATTAATAATAAAATTATTAATTCAATTAAAAAATTTATATCATTTGCACCACTTCATAATATTGAACATTTAATTGGTATTTATAATAGTTTTAAATTTTTTCCTGACCTTTTTAAAAAAAATGTTGCTGTATTTGATACTGCTTTTCATCAAAGTATACCAAAAAAATCATTTTTATATGCTTTACCATATAATTTATATAAAAAATATAAAATAAGACGTTATGGTGCACATGGTATAAGTCATAAATTTGTAACTTTTGAAACTTCTAAATTTTTAAATATAAAAATTAAAAATTTAAATATAATTACATGTCATTTAGGAAATGGATGTTCTATTGCTGCTATTAAAAACGGAAAATGTATTGATACTTCTATGGGATTAACCCCTTTAGAAGGTTTAATAATGGGAACAAGATGCGGTGATATTGATCCATCTATTATATTTTATTTATATAATTATTTAGGTATAAAAATTAAAAAAATTAATGAAATTTTAAATAAAGAATCAGGTTTATTAGGTTTAAGTGAAATAAGTAATGATTGTAGAAATATTGAAAAAAATTATAAAAATAATTCTCAATTTAAATTAGCAATTGATGTCTTTTGCTATAAATTATCAAAATATATAGGTAGTTATAGTATATTAATGTATGATCACTTAGATGCAATTGTATTTACTGGTGGTATAGGTGAAAATTCAGTATTAATAAGAAAATTAACTATTAATTCTCTTAATTTTTTAGGTTTTAAAATTGATAATAAACTTAATGAAAAAATAAATTATATAAAATATGGTATTATTACAAAATCAAAAAGTAGAATTTCTTTAGTTATACCTAGTAATGAAGAAATAATAATTGCAAAAGATACAAATAATTTAATAAATTAATAATATTTTAATTTATTTAATAAAATTTAAATTTTATAAATTTAATTAATTTAATATTAAAAGGAAATTTTTTTAATGCCTCATATAATAATGTTTTTACCTATTAATAATAAAAATAATATATTAAATAATATTATTTTAAATGTAATTAATTCTATTAAAAAAAAAAAAATAAAATTTTGTTTTATAAAACCAATTATTGAATTTAAAAAAAAAAATATTAAAAAAAATAAAAAAAAAAAAAAATTTATAATGACAAATAATAAAATTTTAAATCTTCAATATTCAGAACATTTATTTTTTTTTAAAAAAAAAGATATTTTAATAAAAGAACTTATTTCGTATTATTATAAAAATATTAAAAAATATAATGTTTTTTTAATAGAAGGTATTTACCCAATTAATAATAATCAAAATTTTATTTTTATAAATCACGAAATATCAAAAGCTTTAAATGCAAAAATTATAATTCCATTATATTTTAATAAATTTATTAAATTAATAAAAATAAAAAAATATATTAATTTAATATATAATTTTTTTAATTATTATATTAATTTAAAAATAAATGGTTTTATTATTAATAATATTAATACTAAAAAAAATATTAAAATTAAAAATAATAAAAAATTTCCAATTATAAATCATATATTATTAAATTTTAATTTAATTAAAATACGTATTATTGATATTGCGTATTATATTAAATCAAATATTATTAATAAAGGTAAAATATTTAAAAATCGTATTAAACATATTTTTTTTTATAAAAAAAATATTAAATATAATTTTAATTTTTTTTATTCAAATATTTTAATAATAACTTCGTTTAATAATATAAAATCAATTTTTAAAATTTGTGTATATATTTTTAATGGTGTTAATATAAATTCAATTATTTTAACAAATTTTAATAAATCTATTTTAAATATTAAAAAAAATTTAAACTATGCATTATTTTTAAATTTACCCATTTTTATAATTAATAAAACAAATATTCAAATATTTAAAAAATTAATAAATTTAAATTTTAAAATTTTAAATAATGATATTAAATATATTAAAAAAAATTATAAAAATATTTTAAATTATATTAATAATAATTGGATAAGAAAATTAAAATATCCTGTAAAATTTAAAAATTTTACACCCAAAGAATTTATATATAAAATAACAGAACTTTCTAAAAAAGTTAATAAACGTATTATTTTACCAGAAAGTTATGAACCTAGAATTTTAAAAGCAGCCTCTATTTGTTTTGAACAAAATATAGCTAAATGTATTTTATTAGGTAATCCTAATAAAATTAAAAAAATTGCATTATTTAATAATATTAAATTAAATAAAAAAATTAAAATTATAAATCCTAATAAAATTAGAAAAAATTATATTAAAAAATTAATAAAATTAAGAAAACATAAAGGTATGGATGAATTTAAAGCTTATAAAGCACTAAAAGATAATACAGTATTAGCAACAATGATGTTAAAAAATAATGAAGTTGATGGTTTATTATCTGGTTCAATAAATACAACAGCAAATACAATTCGACCAGCATTACAAATTATTAAAACTTCACCTGGAATTTCATTAATTTCATCATTTTTCTTTATGTTATTATCTGATAAAGTTTTAATATTTAGTGATTGTGCAATAAATATAAAACCTACAGCTGAACAACTTTCTGAAATTGCTATAGAGACAGCTAAATCAGCTAAATTATTTGGTATTAAACCCAAAATAGCAATGATTTCATATTCTACAGGTAATTCAGGTAAAGGTGAAGATGTTGAAAAAATTAAAAAAGCAACAAATTTAGTTATTAAAAAAAAACCAAATTTAATAATTGATGGGCCAATTCAATATGATGCAGCAATAACACCAAATGTATCAAAAATTAAAGCTCCATTTTCAAAAACAAAAGGGGAAGCTAATATTTTAATATTTCCAGATTTAAATACAGGAAATACAACATATAAAGCTGTACAACGCTCAACTAATATAATTTCAATAGGTCCTATATTGCAAGGTATTAAAAAACCAGTTAATGATTTATCTAGAGGTGCTTTTATTAATGATATAATTTATACAATTGCAATTACATCAATACAAGCATCAAAAAAATAAATATAATTTAAAATTAATTAATAAAAAATCATTTATAAATATTTTTAAATGGAATTATAATGAAATATAAAATTATAAAAAAAAATGGTAATGCACGTTCTGGAATTTTATATTTAAATAATTATTTAATAAAAACTCCAACATTTATGCCAGTTGGAACATATGGTGCTATAAAATCTTTAACTACAGAAGAAATTAATAAATTAGGTATTCAAATTTTATTAAGTAATACATTTCATATTTGGTTAAATTTAGGTAATAAAATTATACAATTACATGGAGATTTACATAAATATATGAATTGGGGTAAACCTATATTAACAGATTCTGGAGGTTTTCAAATATTTAGTTTAAAAAAATTAAATAAAATAAAAGAAGAGGGGATTTATTTTAACAACCCAAATAATAATAATAAAATTTTTATAAGTCCAGAAAAAATAATAAATATTCAATATTTTTTAAATTCTGATATTACTATGATTTTAGATGAATGTGTATCATATTTAACTTCTTGGGATTATATTAAACATTCTGTATCCATGTCTTTACGTTGGGCAAAACGAAGTATTAAACAATTTAAAAAAATAAAAAATAAAAACAATTTATTTGGAATTATTCAAGGAGGGATGTATAAAGATTTAAGATATTTATCTTTAAAAGGATTAATTAATATGGGATTTAATGGTTATGCTATAGGTGGTTTAGCTGTAGGTGAACCTAAAAATATAATGTATAATATTTTAGATTATATTTGTCCTAAAATACCTAAAAATTCCCCAAAATATCTTATGGGCGTAGGTAAACCAGAAGATATAGTTGAAAGTGTACGTAGAGGTATTGATATATTTGATTGTGTAATACCAACACGACATGCACGTAATGGTCATTTATTTACAAATTATGGTTCTATTAATATAAAAAATTTTAAATATAAGTATATTATTAAACCTTTAGATAAATATTGTGATTGTTATACATGTTCTAATTATACAATTTCTTATTTACATAATCTTAATATTTGTAATGAAATACTTGGTATAAGATTAAACACTATACATAATATTAGATATTATAATAAATTAATGTTAGATTTAAGAGATTCAATTATTTTAAATAAATTTGATATATTTATAACAAATTTTTATAAAAATATAGGTAAAAAAATACCTAAATTAAATATTTAAATATATTTTAAAATATTGATTAAAAATATTTATAATTAATTTTTAAAATTATAATTTTATTTTATAAAATAAAAATATTTTAAATTAATAAATAATTTATTAAATATAAGTATTGTAAAATAAAAATAAATAATTAAAATATATTTAAATTTAAAAATTTAATTTAAATTTTATAAAATAAAATAATATTATTAATTAAGAGGTGTAGCTTAGTTGGTAGAGCACCGGTCTCCAAAACCGTATGTCGAGAGTTCGATTCTCTCCACCTCTGTATAATAATATTAATTTATTATAATTAAATTTATATATTTTAAATATTTATTAATAAAATAAATGAAATTATTACTTTTAAATTTTGAAAAAAAAAAAAAAAATAAATATTTTATAAATAAAAGAGAAATTATTTATTTAATTAAAAATATTACTAAAAAATTTAAAAAAAAAATAAAAATAATTATAAAATTAGTTAATAAAAAAAAAATTAAAAGAATAAACTTTATTTATAAAGGTATTTATAAATATACTAATATATTATCATTTAAATTTATAAATAATAAAAAAAAATATTTAGGTGATTTAATAATTTATAATAAATTATTTAATTTTAATAAAATAATTAAAAATGTTAAAAAAAAAATATATATATATATAATTGTTCATGGTATTTTACATTTATTAAATTTTAATCATATTAAAAATTTTGAAAAAAAACAAATGGAAATATTAGAAATAGAATTATTAAAAAATTTAAAATATAATAATCCTTACTATTTTTAATATTATTTTTAAATTTATAATAAAATATTATTTTAAAAAATTAAAAATTAAAACTTTTTCCACAATTACATTTATTTTTAATATTAGGATTATCAAATGTAAATTTTTTAATAAATTTATTTTTAATAATATTAATTTTAATATTATTAAAATATAATAAATTTTTTTTTTCTATAAAAAATATTACACCTTTTTTTTTAAAAATGAAATTTTTATTATTTAAATTATCAACATATTTTATATTATATTTTAATCCTAAACAACCAGAATTTTTAATTTCTAATTTTATCCCAATTTTATTTTTTTTTTTAAGTAAAAAATAAAAATAATTAATAGCATTATCACTTATATTAATTTTCATAAATTTTTAAAATATATATTTTAATTTTAAAAACTATTTTTAATGTAATAATTTTTAATTGCCCTTTTAATAGCATTTTCTGCTAAAATAGAACAATGTAATTTTACTGGAGGTAATGATAATTTTTTAGCTATTAAAATATTTTTAATTTTTTTTACTTGATTAATTGATTTACCTTTTATTAATTCTGTTAATAAAGAACTTGAAGCTATAGCTGATCCACAACCATATGTTTTAAATTTAACATCTTCAATAATACCATTTTTATTAATTTTTATTTGTAATTTCATAACATCACCACAAGAAGGTGAACCTACCATACTACTTCCAACATTTTTTTTTTTTGAATTTAATGAACCGACATTACGTGGATTTTCATAGTGATCTAATATAAATTTATTATAAGACATTATTTACTTATTATAATTAATTATTTTCCCATATAATAGAATTAATATCTATTCCTTGTTTAAAAATTTCCCATAAAGGAGAAATATCTCTTAATTTATTAATAGATTTATAAATTAAATAAATACTATAATCAATTTCTTTAATTTTAGAAAAACGACCAAATGAAAATCTTATAGAACTATGTGCTAATTGATCACTTATACCTAATGATTTAAGTACATATGATGGTTCTAAACTTGATGAAGTACATGCCGATCCAGATGATATAGCTAAATTTTTTAAAGACATTATTAAGGATTCACCTTCTATATAATTAAAACTTATATTAATTATATTTGGAACGCTATTATTAATATCCCCGTTTATATATATTTCTTCAATGTTTTTAATACCATTCCAAAATCTACTTTTTAATAAATGAAATAAATAATTATCATTATTCATCTCTTTTAAAAAAATATTACATGCTTCGCCAATTCCGACAATTTGATGAACAGGTAAAGTACCAGCTCTAATACCTTTTTCTTGTCCACCACCATGAATTTGAGGTTCTAATCTAATTTTAGGACTATTATTAATATATAATACACCAATTCCCTTTGGGCCATATATTTTATGAGCAGAAAAAGACATTAAATTTATTTTAATTTTTTTTAAATTAATAAATATTTTACCTATACTTTGAGTAGCATCAATATGTAAAAAAATTTTTTTTTTAAAACATAATTTACTAATTTCTTTAATATTTTGAATTATTCCAATTTCATTATTAACATGCATAATAGAAATTAAAATAGTTTGATTATTAATAATTTCTAAAATTTTTTTAATATTTATAAGTCCATTAATTTCTGGTTTTATATAACTTACATTAAATCCCTTTTTTTCTAAATATCTACAACTATCTAAAACTGCTTTATGTTCTATTTTACAAGTTATAATATGTTTACCTTTTTTTTTATAAAAATTAGAAATACCCTTTATTGCTAAGTTTATTGATTCAGTAGCTCCTGAAGTAAAAATAATTTCTTTAAAATTAACATTTATTAATTTAGCAATTTTTTTTCTATAAATATTTACAGCTTCTTCTGCTCTCCAACCAAAATAATGAGATTTAGAAGATGGATTACCAAAATTACCATTTAATGTTAAATATTTTATCATTTTTAAAGCTATACGTTTATCTACAGGAGAAGTAGCTGAATAATCCATATAAATGGGTAACATTATTAAATATATTTATTTAATATTAAATTTAAAAAAAACATTACAAAATATTTTAAATATAATAAAATATAAATAATATTTTAAAAATTAAAATAATTACTATATATTAATTATTAATAAAATCATTTATTATTATTTTAATATTATTAAATAATAAATTTTAATATTAATTACAATATTAATAAAATTTAATTTATATATTAATGATTTAAAATTTAAATTAATTTATATTTACAAATTTAAATAAATATATTATAATATTTTAAAATTAATAATTAAAAAATATATTAATAATTTAATTTTAAATTAATATTATATATTTACTTTATAGGATAATTTAAATGTCTATAAAAGGAATAAATAAAGTAATTTTAATTGGGTATTTAGGTCAAGAACCTAAAATACATTATATGTCTAATGGAAATTCAGTAACAAATTTTAATATTGCTACTTCTGAAATTTGGAAAGATAAAATTACAAATGAACAAAAAGAAAAAACTGAATGGCATAAAATAGTTATATTTGGTAAATTAGCTGAAATAGCAAGTGAATATTTAAAAAAAGGTTCACAAGTATATATTGAAGGGTCATTACAAACAAGAAAATGGGTTGATAAAAATAATATTGAAAGATATATAACTGAAATTATAGTAAAAATTGGAGGTACGATGTTAATATTAGGTAGTAAAAAAAATATTATACAAGAAAATCAAGGTAATTTTAATAATAAGGAAAATGATGATTTTTTTATAAATAATAAAATAAAATTTAATAAAAAAAAACCTTTAGAAAAAATAGATAATGAAAATATAGATTTTGAAGATGACATACCATTTTAATATATATATATATATATATATATATATATATATATATATATATATATTATTTAATATAATTGTAAATAATATTTCTAAAAATATTATTTATAATTATATTAAAATATTTCTAAAAATATTATTTATAATTATATTAAAATATTTTTAAAATATTATTTACAATTATATTAAAATATTTTTAAAAATATTATTTACAATTATATTAAAATATTTTAAAAAATATTATTTACAATTATATTAAAATATTTTTAAAAATATTATTTACAATTATATTAAAATATTTTTAAAAATATTATTTACAATTATATTAAAATATTTTAAAAAATATTATTTACAATTATATTAAAATATTTTTAAAAATATTATTTACAATTATATTAAAATATTTTTAAAAATATTATTTACAATTATATTAAAATATTTTTAAAAATATTATTTATAATTATAAAAAATATTTTTAAAAATATTATTTATAATTATATTAAAATATTTTTAAAAATATTATTTATAATTATATTAAAATATTTTTTAAAAAAATATTATTTATAATTATATATATTAAAATATTAAAAATTGGAGGAAAAATGATAAATAATAAAGAATTATCAAATGCAATAAGAATGTTAAGTATTGATGCAATCCAAGAAGCGAACTCAGGACATCCAGGAATGCCTATGGGTATGGCAGATATAGCAGAAGTTTTATGGCGTAATTTCATTATTCATAACCCAAACAATCCATTATGGTTTAATCGTGATAGATTTGTTTTATCTAATGGACATGGATCAATTTTATTATATAGTATATTACATCTTACAGGATATAATATAACAATAAATGATATTAAAAATTTTAGAAAATTAAATTCAAAAACTCCGGGACATCCAGAATATAATAAAAATTTAAATGGTATTGAAACTACTACAGGACCATTAGGACAAGGATTAGCAAATTCAATAGGACTTGCTATTGCTGAACGTATATTATCTAAACAATTTAATAAACCAAATTATAATATAATTGATCATAAAACTTATGTATTTTTAGGTGATGGATGTCTTATGGAAGGTATTTCTCATGAAGTATGTTCTTTAGCAGGTACTTTAAAATTAAATAAAGTAATAGCTTTTTATGATAATAATAATATATCTATTGATGGAAATGTTAAAGAATGGTTTAATGAAGATATTGTAAAACGTTTTAAATCATATAATTGGAATGTAATTGAAAATATAGATGGTCATAATAGTAATGAAATTAAAAAAGCAATTGAAATAGCTCAAAAATCATTAGATAAACCAAATTTAATTATTTGTAAAACTATTATTGGATATGGATCACCTAATAAATCAGGAACAAGTAATGTACATGGGATGCCATTAGGTATTAATGAAGTAAAAGCAACACGTTTATCATTAAAATGGAAATACCCAAAATTTAAAATTCCTAAAAATATTTATTTAAAATGGGATTCAAAAAAAAAAGGAAAAGATAGAGAATATAAATGGAATTTACTTATTAAAAAATATAAAAAAAAATATCCAAAATTATATAATGAATTTAAAAGACGTTTAAAAAATAAATTACCTAAATTTTTAGATGAAAAAATTAATAAATTTATTATAAAAACACAAATATATTCTAAAAATATGGCTACAAGGAATTCATCACAAGATACTTTAGAAATTTTAGGTAAAATATTACCTGAATTAATAGGAGGGTCAGCTGATTTAACACCAAGTAATTTAAGTAATTGGTCAGGATCTAAATCTTTTAATATTAATAATGATGGTAATTATATTCATTATGGAGTACGTGAATTTGGTATGAGTGCTATAACAAATGGAATAGCATTACATGGAGCCTTATTGCCATATTCTGCTACATTTTTAATATTTTTTGAATATGCCCATAACGCTATAAGAATGGCTTCATTAATGAAAATACGTTCAATATTTATTTATACACATGATTCAATTGGTTTAGGAGAAGATGGACCAACACATCAACCTATAGAAACTTTATCAAATCTACGTACAATTCCTAATATGAATACTTGGAGACCATGTGATAAAGTAGAAACAATAATTGCTTGGAAAAATGCTATCAAAAGATATAATGGTCCAACATCAATAATTTTAACACGTCAAAATGTTATACAACAATCTAGAAATTTAAAACAAATTAAAAATATAAATAAAGGGGGTTATATATTAAAAGATTGTAATAATTTTCCTGATATGATATTTATTTCAACTGGATCAGAAATAAATATAACAATTAAAGCTTTTAAAAAACTAAAAAAAATAAGCATATATACTAGAGTAATTTCAATGCCATCAACAAATACTTTTGATATTCAAAATAAAAAATATAAAAATAAAATATTACCAAATATAATTAAAAATCGTATTTCAATAGAAGCAAGTTTATCAAATTTTTGGTTTAAATATATAGGATTAAATGGTACAATTATTGGTATAAAAACTTTTGGAAAATCAGGATCAGGAGAGGAATTATTTAAAAATTTTGGTTTTACAACAAATAATATAATTAAAAAAACAAAAAAAAAATTAATTAAAAATTATTCAAATAATAAAATTTAAAATTATTAAATTATTAATTATAATATAAATTAATATTAAATATTTTAAAAATTAAATAATATTTAAATATTAAATTTATAAAAATATTATTTTTATATATTTAAATAATTTAATAAAATTAAATTAATCATATATTTAAATATAAATATTTAAAATTTATTTTTTTTTAAAAAAAAAATTAATATTATTTTAAAATTATAATAATTACTAAAATAATTAATTTTAAAAATATTTTATTTAATTTAAAATTTATAAGATATATAAAATATGGAAAAAAAATTTAATTTTAAAAATAATATAATATTAGGTAAAGAAGTTCAAAAAACATTTGAATTTGCTAAAAAAAAAAAAATCGCAATACCAGCAATAAATTGTGTAAATATAGATTCTATTAATTCAATTTTAGAAACATCAGCTAAATTAAAATTACCTATTATTATTCAATTATCTTATAGAGGATCGGCTTTTTTATTAGGAAAAGGTATATTTAACAAAAAAAATATAACTGAAGCAGCTATTTTAGGAGCAGTTTCAGCGGCAAAATATGTTCATAAAATATCAAAATATTATGGCGCTAATGTAATGTTACATACTGATCATTGTTACAAAGAAATTTTACCATGGCTTGATGGACTTTTATATGAAAATGAAAAATTTTTTAATATTAATAAAAAACCATTATTTTCATCACATATGATTGATTTATCTAAAGAATCTATTGAAGATAATATTTATATATGTAGTAAATATTTAAAACGTATGAATAAAATAAATTTAACGTTAGAAATTGAATTAGGATGTACAGGAGGTGAAGAAGATGGAATAAATAATAATAATTTAAAAAATTCTAACTTTTATACAAAACCTGAAATAATTTCTTATGTTTATGAAAAATTAAAAAAAATAAGTAAAAATTTTACAATTGCTGCTGCCTTTGGAAATGTACATGGGGTATATAAAAAAGGAAATATTAAATTAATACCTACTATTTTAAGAGATGCACAAAAATATATTTCTAATAAATTTAATTTACCTAAAAATAGTTTAAATTTTGTATTTCATGGAGGATCAGGGTCACTTAAAAGTGAGATTAAGGAATCTATTAATTATGGAGTAGTTAAAATAAATATTGATACAGATATACAATGGGCAAATTGGTTAGGAATTTTAAAATATTATAAAAAAAATAAAGATTTTTTACAAACACAATTAGGTAACTCAAATAATATTAATGAACCTAATAAAAAATATTACGATCCTAGAAAAATTATAAGAGCAGGACAAAAAAATATAATTTTATATTTAAAAAACTTTTTTAAAAAGCAAAAATTTTATTAATTTAAAATAATTTTAATATTTATAATTTATAAAATTGAATTGTAGTAATTATATAAATTATTTCATATTTGAATAATTCTAACATATTACAAAAAATATAAAATGATTCACGTTTATATTCATATTCAGGATTTTTTTGAATATAAATATAAAGATATATACTTCTTCTTAATTGATTTATTAAACATAAATAATTTTTCCAAAATAAATCTAACATTTTTAACATTATATATTTTTCTATATTTCTAATATTTTTATTACCAATAAATTTTTCTTTTTTAAAATAATTAAGTTTAAAAACTAATAAAATATATTTAAATAATATTTTTTTAATTATTTTATTATTATTAAATAATTTAGATATATAAAAATTTAAACAAAATTCTTTTTTTAAAAAATTTTCTAAATTTATATAATTTATTTTTTTAATGAAAAATATTTTATTAAAATTTTGTTTAATTATAGATTTAATTATATATTTTCTAATATTACAAATTATTTTTTTTATTTTAAAAGTATTTAATATTTTATTTCTTTTATTATAAAAAATATTTCTCATATTATTAATAATATTATCATATTTTATTAATTGTTTACGAATTTCAAAATTTCTAATTTCAATTTTTTTTTGAATACTTTTAATTAATTTTGTTATAAATTTATTTTCAATTATTTCATTTGATTTTAAATTTAATTTATTTATTATTTTATAAATATTATATGAAGTAAATATTTTAAATATTACATCTTCTAAAGATAAATAAAACCTTGTTGATCCAGGATCACCTTGTCTTCCTGCTCTACCTATTAATTGATTATCAATACGTCTAGATTCATGTCTTTCAGAACCTATAATATGTAATCCACCAATTTTAGATATAATATCATGATTTTTTTTCCATATTTTTTGTTTTTCTTTATTTTTTAAAATATTTTTTTTATTATAAATATTATTAATTTTATAATTACCTCCTAAAATAATATCAGTACCTCTACCAGCTATATTTGTAGCAATAGTAATTGATCCCATTTTACCAGCTTTAGAAATAATATTAGATTCTAATAAATGAAATTTAGCATTTAAAACTGTATGTTTAATATTTAATTTATTTAATTTTTTTGATAAATTTTCAGATTTTTCAATAGATACAGTTCCTATTAATAATGGTCTTCTATTTAATTTAAATTTTTTAATTTCTTTTATAATAGCATTAAATTTTTCCTTTTCTGATATATAAATTTTATCTGATAAATCTTTTCTAATATTTTTGCAATTTGTAGGTACTATAATAGTTTCTAAATTATATATTTCTTTAAATTCATTAAATTCAGAATACGCTGTACCAGTCATACCTGATATTTTATTATATAAAAGAAAATATTTTTGAAATGTAATAGATGATAAAGTTTGATTTTCATTATTTATATTTAAATTTTCTTTTGCTTCTATAGCTTGATGTAAACCATCTGACCATATTCTATTATTCATAATTCTTCCAGTATATTCATCAATAATTTTAATTTTTTTTTTTTCTAATATATAATCAACATTACGATTAAATAGAAAATGAGCACATAATGCATTATTAATATAATATAATAAATAAATATTATTTGAAGAATAAAGTGAATTATTATTTTTAATTAAATTATTTTTAACAAGAATTTTTTCAATTAATTTTAAACCGTTTTCTGTTAAATATATTTGTTTATTTTTAATATCAATATTAAAATTTTCATTTTTATTTAAATTATGTTTTTTTTGTTTAACTAAAATAGATACAATTTTATTAATTTTTATATATATATTAGATATATTTTTATAATTAGTTGATATTATTAAAGGTGTTCTAGATTCATCTATTAATATTGAATCAACTTCATCAATTAAAGCGTAATTTAATAATCTTTGTACTCTTTGTTCTTTTTTATATATCATATTATCACGTAAATAATCAAAACAAAACTCATTATTAGTTCCGTATGTAATATCTGCTAAATATGCCTTTTTTTTTTCAATTATAGACATTTCAGGTAAATTTATTCCAACTTTTAAACCTAAAAATTTAAATAAATATTTACTATTTTCAAAATCTCTTTTTACTAAATAATCATTTACAGTTATTACATGAACTCCTTTTTTTTTTAAAGCATTTAAATAAATAGGTAAAGTTGATGTTAAAGTTTTACCTTCACCAGTTTTCATTTCAGCAATACATCTATTATTAAGTATGATTCCACCTAATAATTGAACATTAAAATGACGCATACCAAATATTCTTTTACTTATTTCACGAACAATTGAAAAAGCTTCAGGTAATATACTTTCTAAAGTTTCACCCATTTTTAATCTATTTTTAAATTTATTAGTATAATTTTTAATTTTTTTATTTGATAAATTTTTTATATATGGTTCTAAATCATTTATTTTTTTTATAATTTTGTAATTTTTTTTTAATTCATGATTTTTATTATCAAATATTTTTTTGATTAATTTATATATCATATTTTAAAAATTAATAATATTAAATTTAAATTTTATATTTATTATATAAAATATATATATTATATTAAAATAAATTAAAATTATAATAATTTTTAAAATTAATATTAAATAATTATTATTTATTTAAAAATTTTAAAATAATATAATTTTATTATATTTATATTTTTTCTGCTACTCTTAAAATTGCACTTCTAGCTCTATAATTTTTTTTAATTTCAAGTAATGAAGGTTTAATTTTACCTAATGATATAAGTTTATTTAATTTTTTTTTTTTATATTTAATATAAGAATTTAAATTATATTTATAATTAATAGTATTTAATTTTATAAAATTTTTAACAATTCTATCTTCTAAAGAGTGAAAACTGATAATAGATAATCTACCTTTAGTTGAAAGTAATTTTAAAGCATATTTTAAACCATATTTTATTTCTTCAATTTCATTATTAATATGAATACGAATTGCTTGAAAAATACGAGTTGCTGGATGTATTTTATTATTATATGAATTATTATAATTTAATTTTATTAAATTAGATAACTCTTTTGTTCTAGTAATTATTTTAATTTTATTATATTTATAAATAGCTCTAGCTATACGTTTAGAAAAATTTTCTTCACCAAATTTTTTAAATACAAAATATAATTCTTTAAAATTAGATTTTTTAATCCAATTAAATGCATTTTTTCCATTTTTTTGATTCATACGCATATCTAACGGACCATCGTTAATAAAAGAAAAACCACGATTAGGATTATCTAATTGAATAGAGGATAAGCCTAAATCAAATAAAATACCATTAACTTTACCTTTTAAATTAATTTTATATAAATCAGAAAAATTAATATTTAAAAATTTAAAACGAGGATCTGTTATTTTATTTGCAATATTTATAACCTCTGGATCTTTATCTAATGAAAATAGTTTTCCATTTTTATCTAATTTAGATAAAATTATTTTAGAATGTCCGCCACAACCAAATGTTGAATCAATATAAATACCATCACTTTTTATATTTAAACTCTCTATTGATTCTTTTAATAATACTGGTATATGTTTATATTTTTTCAAAGTGTTTATATAAAAAATTATTAATAAATTATTTAAATTAATTTAATATTTACATAATTTATAAATTAAAAATTTAAATTAAAATGAAAAAAAAAACATTTCAAAATATAATAAAAATATTAAAAAATTATTGGTATAAAAAAGGATGTATTATTATTCAACCATTAGAATTAGAAGTTGGGGCCGCAACAACTCATCCAATGACTTTTTTTAATTCACTTGGTTCAAAACCAATATCTGCTGTTTATATACAACCATCACGTAGACCTACTGATGGATATTATAACATAAATACTTATAGTTTACAAAGATATTTTCAATTACAAGTAATTATTAAACCTCCTCCAAATAATATACAAGAATTATATTTAAAATCATTAAATATTTTAGGATTAAATATAAAAAAATATGATATACGTTTTATTGAAGATAATTGGGAAAACCCAACTTTAGGTGCTTCAGGTTTAGGATGGGAGGTATGGTTAAATGGTTTAGAAATAACTCAAATAACATATTTTCAACAAATGGGGGGATTAGAATGTTATCCTATAACTGTTGAAATTACTTATGGTTTAGAAAGAATTGCAATGTATATACAAAAAATATATAATATATATGATATTATTTGGAGTAAAAACAAATTTAAAAATATAACTTACGGTGAAATGTTTTATAATAATGAATTAGAATATTCTAAATATAATTTTAAATATGCTAATATTAATTGTCTTTTAAATTGTTTTAAAGAATATAAATTAGAAACAATTAAATTATTAAAATTAAAAAAACCTCTTCCAATACCTGCTTATGAATATATTTTAAAATCTATTCATATATTCAATATTTTAGACGCAAGAAAAGCAATATCACCAATAGAAAGACAAAGATATATTCTTGCTATAAGAACTTTAAGTAAAAAAATAGCTAAAATTTATAGCAAATTTTATTTAAAATAATTATATAATATTTATAAAAATTTAAAAATATGACAAAATTAAATTTTTTATTAGAAATTGGTACAGAAGATTTACCACATAAATCACTTATTTTAATTGCAAAATCATTATTATATAATTTTATTATTGAATTAAAAAAATATAAAATTAATTATATTAAAATTAATTGGTTTGCAACATCACGACGTTTAGCAATTAAAATATATAATTTAAGTATATTAAAATTAAAAAAAATAAAAAAATATAATAATAATAATTTATATATTAATTCAAATAATAAAAAAAAATATAATATAAATTTTAAATTATTTAAAAAAAAAATAATTAAGGTAATAAATAATTCATTAAATAAATTAAATAAATTTAAAAAAATGAGATGGAATAATAAAAAAATATTTTTTATACGTCCAATTCGTAATATTATTATTTTATTAAATAATAAATTAATTTCAATTCCAACTTCAATTTTAGGAATAAAATCAACAAGAAAAATATATGGTCATCATTTTATGGGTATTAAAAAAATAATTATCAAAAATGCTAATAATTATCCAAATATTTTATTTTCAAAATGTAAAGTTATAGCAGATTATAATATTAGAAAATTTTTAATTATTAAAAAAATAATTTTTAAAATAATTAATAAAATAGGTATTACTGATTTAGATATAAAATTTTTAAATGAATTAACATCATTAGTAGAATGGCCAGTAATTTTAATAGGAAATTTTAAAAAAAAATTTTTAAAATATCCTATAGAACCTATTATTTATATTATGAAAAAATATCAAAAAATATTACCAATTTATAATAAAAAAAAAATATTATCTAAATTTGTTTTAATATTAAATATTAAATCAATAAATTCTAATATAATTATTAATGATAATGAAAAATTATTAAATTATCGTTTAAATAATATTAGTATTTTTTTTAAAAAAGATTGTAAAAAATCTTTAGAAAATAATTTAAATGAATTAAAAAAAATAATTTTACAAAAAAAAATGGGTACATTATATGAAAAAATTTTTAGAATTATAATTATATCTATTTTATTATCAAATATAAATAAATTTAATATTAATTATTCTATACGTTTAAATTTAATTTCAAAATGTGATTTAATTAAAAATGTAGTAATTAAATTTCCAAAACTTAAAGGAATAATGGGAATGTATTATTCACATTATTATAAAGAATCAGAAAATATTTCTATTTCTTTAAATAAAAAAATTAATATTAATTTTTTAAATAATAATATAATAAAAAAAAAAAAAATATTATCATCATTATTATTAATTTCTAATAAAATAGATTTTTTAGTTGGTATTTTTGGAATAGGTTATATATCTAAAAGTAAAAGAGATCCATTTGAAATACGTCGTAATACATTATATATTTTAAATACAATAATTAATGAAAAAATAAAATTAAATTTAAAAAATATTATTATAAAATCTATTTTATTATATGGGAATAAAATAAAAAATAATAATGTAATAAATGATATTATTAATTTTATATTTAAAAGATTTTATTTTTTATATATTAAAAAGGGTTATTCTGAAGAAATTATTAAATCTATAAATAAATATAAATTTATAAATATTTTAAATTTTTATAATTATTTAAAATCAATTAAGTTTTTTTTAAATATTAAAAATTCTTACAATTTAATAAATTCAAATAAAAGAATTAAAAATATTTTATATAAATATAATAATATTATTTATAAAAAAATAAAAATATCGTTATTAAAAAAAAAATATGAAATTAAATTATTTAAAAAAATAATTTTATTAAACAAAAAAATAAATAAATTAATTTTTAAAAAAAAATATAAAAATATTTTTATTGAATTTATAAATATTAATAAATATATTATTATTTTTTTTAATAAAATTATAATAATAAATAAAAATAATAAAATATGTATTAATCGTTTAACTATATTAAATAAAATAAAAAATATATTTTTAAAAATTATTGATATTTCAATATTTAAATAAAATATATTATTAATAAAATTAAAGGATTTAAAATGACAACTATTTTAAGTGTACGTAGAAATGGTAAAACAGTAATGGGTGGTGATGGACAAGCAACGTTAGGTAATATAATAATTAAAAAAAATTGTAAAAAAGTAAAATATATGTATAATAATAAAATAATTGCTGGCTTTGCTGGAAGTACATCAGATTCATTTAAATTATTTGAAATTTTTGAAAAAAAATTAGAAATTAATGATGGAAAATTAATTAAAGCAGCAGTAGAACTTGCAAAAGATTGGAGAAATGATAAAATATTAAGAAAATTAGAAACATTTTTAGCTGTAGTAGATAAAAAAAATTCATTAATTATAACTGGTTATGGTGATATTATTAAACCTGAATATGATTTAATAGGTATTGGTTCAGGAGGTACATACGCATTAGCAGCTGCACGTGTATTAATTGAAAATACAAAATTTAATGCACGTATAATTGTAGAAAAATCATTAAAAATTGCTAGTGATATTTGTATATATACAAATAAAAATCTAATAATTAAAGAATTAAATTAAAAGGAAATAAATTATGTTAAAAATGACACCAAATAAAATTGTTTCTAAATTAAACTTATATATAATTGGACAAAAAAAAGCTAAAAAAGCTGTTGCAATAGCATTACGTAATCGTTGGAGAAGAATGAAACTTAATAAAATTTTAATGAAAGAAATAACACCTAAAAATATAATTATGATTGGCCCAACTGGAGTTGGTAAAACAGAAATTGCACGTAGATTAGCTAAAATATCAGATTCTCCTTTTATTAAAGTAGAAGCAACAAAATTTACTGAAGTTGGATACGTAGGTAAAGAAGTTAATTCGATTATTCATGATATTGCTGAAGTTGCTTTTAATATTATTAAAAAAAAAATTATTAGTAAAAATAATGATAATATTTCAAAAAAAATAGAAAGGCGTATTATTAATGTTTTAATTAAAAATATTATTTCAAAAAAAAAAATTAAAAATATAAATTTAATATATAAAATATTAATTAAAAAATTACATGATGGTAAATTAAATAATAAAAAAATAAAAATTAATTTTAAATTTAAACAAATTGAATTTGAATTTATTAATAATACAAAAATAGAAGAAATTACAAATCAAATTCAATCAATTTTACATAATTCATATAATACAAAAAATAAAAAAATTAAAATTAAAAATGCTATAAAAATAATTAAAAGAGAAGAAATATTAAAATTACTTAAAAAAAATTTTAATAAAGAAATTATTAATACTGTAGAGCAAAATGGAGTTGTTTTTATTGATGAAATAGATAAAATTTGTAAATCACAAAATCATAATAATTATGAAATATCAAGAGAAGGGGTGCAACGTGATTTATTACCATTAATTGAAGGGTGTACTATTTCAACAAAATATGGGGATATTAATACAGATAATATTTTATTTATAGCATCTGGAGCTTTTCAATCATCTAAACCTTATGATTTAATGCCAGAATTTCAAGGACGTTTTCCAATACAAATTGAATTAAATCCATTAAGTATAGAAGATTTAAAAAAAATATTGATAGAACCTAAATTTTCATTAGTTGAACAATATAAAAAATTAATTCTTACTGAAGGTTTAAATATTGAATTTACAAAATATAGTATTTATAATATAGCAAAAATTGCTTATATGTTTAATAAAAAAATGGAAAATATAGGAGCAAGAAGATTACATACTATTTTAGAATATTTATTAGAAGAAATTTCATATAATGCAGATAAAATGAAAAATATGAAAATTATTATAGATAGTAAATATGTTAAGAATAAATTTAAAAAACAATTTTTAAAAGAGGATTTAAATAAATTTATTTTATAAAATTAAACAAAATTTCATGTAAGGTTTTTTAAACCTTACATGAATTAAAAATAAATAATTATTTTAAATTTTTTAATATAATTTTTTATTTATTAATATTTTTAAAACGTTTATTAAATATATTAATTCTACCTCCATATGATTCATCACGTTGAGTTCCAGTATAAAAAGGATGACAATTATTACAAATATCTAAATTTATATTTTTACATATTGTCGAAAAAATTTTAATTATATTACCACAAGAACATTTAAAACTAACTTTTTTATATTCAGGATGAATATTTTTTTTCATTTTTATCTCTTTAATTTAAATTTATTAAATATCAAAACTAATAAAATTATTACTTGACTATTTTAATTTATATATTACATTTTATATATAATATATATATATATATATTTATATAGTCCCCTTCGTCTAGAGGTAGGACATCACCCTTTCACGGTGGCAACAGGGGTTCAACCCCCCTAGGGGACATAAAATTAAATTTATGTTAATTATTTAAAATATAATTTAAATAAATTTATAAATTATATTTTATTTTAATATTATATTTTAATATTAAATTTAATTAATATTTTCTCTATTTACTAATTCTATATATGCCATAGGGGCGTTATCACCTTTACGAAAACCACATTTAAAAATCCGAGTATAACCACCTAATCTATTAAAATTAATAGGTCCAATTTTTTTAAATAATTTACTTACAAGTTTATTATCCCTTATTTTTGAAAATATTAATCTTCTATTTTTAATAATATCTATTTTTGATTTAGTAATAATAGGTTCTATAAAACGTCTTATTTCTTTTGCCTTAGTTAAAGTTGTTTTAATAATTTCATATTTTATTAAAGAACAAATTATATTACGTATCATTAATTTTCTATGACTACTATTTCTATTAAATAATCTACCAATTTTTCTATGTCTCATTTTTTAATCCTTTTAAAATTATGATTTTTTTTTTTTTTCCTCTTATATTTTTTAGAAGGAGGCCAATTTTCTATTCTCATACCTAAAGATAAACCATGTGAATTTAATATTTCTTTAATTTCTGATAAAGATTTTTTACCTAAATTTGGTGTTTTTAAAAGTTCAACTTCAGTACATTGTACTAAATCTCCAATATAATGTATAGCTTCAGATTTTAAACAATTAGAAGAACGAACAGTTAATTCTAATTCTTCAACGTTACGTAATAATATTGGATTTAATTTAGGTTTTTCTAATTTTATTTCTTGTTTTATAATACTATTTAAATCCATAAAAACTGAAAATTGTTCAGCTAAAATTGTAGAAGAGGTTATAAATGCTACTTTTGAATCAATTACACCATTTGTTTCAATAATAATTGTTAAACTATCAACATCATTTCTATCTTTATAAACTATTGATTTAACACTATAAGAAACATATTTAACAGGATTAAAATAAGCATCTATTGAAATTAATCCTATTTTCTTTTGACTACCCTTATTAATATTTGCAGGAAAATACCCCCTTCCTCTTTCAATTTTTAAACTTAATTTAATATTTGATTTTACACTAGTTAAATTACAAATAACATGATTAGGATTAAAAATTTTAACATCTTTATTATTATTCATTATATCCTTTCCAGTTAATTTACAAAGACCATTTTTAACAATTTTAACATAAATTGTATTTTTATCTTTAATATTTATTATTAAAGATTTTAAATTTAATATTATATTTAATACATTTTCTCTAATTCCTTTTATAACACTATATTCATGTAATACACCTTCAATTTCTATTTCTGTAACCGCACACCCTGGCATTGATGAAAGTAAAACACGTCTAATTGCGTTTCCAAAAGTATGTCCATATCCTTTCTCTAAAGGTTCAAGAATTATCTTTGAACTAACATCGGTTAATCTTTCTATTTTCTTAATTTTTGATTTTAATAAATCCATATAAAATCTTGACATCTTTATTTTCTCCTTTTAAAAATTTAAAATTACTTAGAATATAACCCAATTATTAATTGTTCATTAATATTAGAATATATATCTAAACGATTAGGTAATCTTAATAAATAACCTTGAAATAATTTATGATCAACATTCATCCATTTGGACTTTATTCTTTTATTATTAATATTTAAAGATAATTTTATACGTTTTTGATTAATAGATTTTTCATTAATTTTAACTATATCATTTAACATTATTTGATAAGAAGGAACATTAACTATTTTATTATTAACTAAAACTAATTTATGATTAATAAGTTGTTTAGCTTCAGCACGAGTAGAACTAAAACCCATTCGATAAATAATGTTATCTAATCTAAGTTCTATTAATTGTAATAAATTAATACTAGTATTACCCTTTAATTTTTTTGCCTTTTTATAATAATTTCTAAATTGTTTTTCTAAAATTCCGTAAATGCGTTTTACTTTTTGTTTTTCACGTAATTGTAAAGCATAATCTGATAAACGTACTTTACGAGAATTAATTTGACCAGGTAATTTTTCAATATTACATTTTAAACTTATATCTCGAATACCAGATTTTAAATATAAATCTAAATTTTCACGACGACTTAATTTAAGTTTAGGACCTAAAAACTTTGCCATTTATACCCTTTTTAAAAAAAATTAAACTCGACGTTTTTTTGGAGCACGACATCCATTATGAGGAATAGGAGTTACATCTATAATACTAGTTATATTAAAACCTAAAGAATTTAAAGATCTTATAGAAGATTCGCGCCCTGGACCAGGTCCTTTTACTTTAATTTCTAAATTTTTAATACCATTTTTTTTTGCAAAAATTGCACATTTTTCAGCTGCAATTTGAGCCGAAAATGGTGTTGATTTTTTAGAACCTTTAAAACCTGAAGCACCAGAAGTGGAAGATACTAAAGTATTACCTTTAATATCTGTAAATGTAATTATTGTATTATTAAAAGAAGAATTTATATGAACTATAGCATTTAAAATTTGTTTTTTATTTTTAATATTATTTTTTTTTTTTATTTTTTTATTAATATTTTTACTAATTTTTTTATTAATATTTTTACTAATTTTTTTATTAATATTTTTATTAATATTTTTATTAATCATTTAAAATCCTATAATTTTTTAATTATTTTACGAGGCCCTTTGGAAGTTCTAGCATTTGTTTTAGTCCTTTGACCTCTTACAGGTAATTTATTACGATGTCTTAAACCTCTATAACATTTAATATCTATAAGTCTTTTAATATTTAATTTAATTTCTCTACGTAAATCACCCTCTACTAATAAATTAGAAATATATTCTCGTATATATTCAATTTGTTTAAAATTTAAATTTTTAATCTTAATTTTATCGTTAATATTAAATTTTAAGCATATTTGTTTAGCTCTAGATTTTCCTATACCAAAAATTTTTGTTAATGCAAATAATGTATATTTATTCTCTGGTATATTTACACCTGATATTCTAATCAATTTATCTCCTTAATATTAAAGAATAATTAACCTTGTCTTTGTTTATGTTTTGGTGAAAAACTACAAACTATACGAATTATTCTATTTCTTTTTATTATTTTACAATTTCTACAAATTTTTTTAATAGAAGCTCGTACTTTCATTTAATTCCTAAATTTAATAAATTATATAATTTTTATTTTTTTTAAAAAATAAAATTATATTGTTTTGACATTAATAATGTCTGTACTTTAGTAATAAATTCTATAATAACTAAAGTTATAATTAATAATGAAGTACTACTTAGATAAAATGGAATTTTAATTATTTTATTAAACATTTCAGGTACTAAACATATAATAATTATATATATAGAACTTAAATTATTTAAACGTAATATTATATTATTAATATAATTAGCGGTTCTTTCACCTGGACGTATACCATATATAAAACCCCCTGATTTTTTTAAGTTATTTGCGGTTTTTTTTGAATTAAAAAATAAAGGAATACTTAAAAAATTGAATAATATAATAAAATTTATATATAAAATTATATAAAAAATTTTACCAGGTTGTAAATAAAAAATTAAATTTTTAATAATTAAAAAATTATTAAATTTTTCTACTAAAAATAATAATAAATTTATTATAAAAAGTAAAATACTTGTTGAAAAAATTAAGGGAATAACGCCAGATATATTTATTTTTAAAGGTAAATAAATATTTTGATTTATATAAAATTTACGTTTATTTTGATTATTTTTATAATTTACGAATATACGTCTTTGTGAACATTCAATAAAAATAATAAAATAAATTATTGAAAACAAAAATATTAAAAAAAAACAAAATTTTAAAAAAATAAAATTATAAAATTGTTTATTTAATAAAATAGTATTTATTGAAGAAGGAAAACCAATTAATATTCCAGAACAAATAATTATTGAAATACCATTACAAATACCACTTTTTGTAATTTTTTCTCCTAACCACATTAATATAATAGAACCAGTAATTAAACTTATTAAAGTAATTAAATAAAATATTATATTTTTATTTAACGTTAAATTATTAAATTCATATATTTTATTTAAATTTATAATAATAACAATAGATTGAATTATTGAAAATAAAAAAGTAAAATATCGAATAATTTGATTAAGTCTATTTTCATAATTTAATGAATATTTATTTTTAATAATTAAATTAGGATAAATAAAATTAATAATTTGCACAAAAATTGATGAAGATATATATGGAATTAATCCTAAAGAAAATATTGAAATATGACTAAAACCACCACCAGAAAATATATTTAACATTTCAAATATATTACCATTATTTTTTTTTAAAAAAAAATTATTTGAAAAACTAATATTAATACCCTGTATTGGAATAAATGAACCAATTCTAAAAATTATTAAAACACAAATAAGAAATAAAAATTTAGATTTTAAATAATAAAATCCTCCTTTATAAGTTTTAAAAAAATTTCTCATAATTTTATTCCTCATAATTTTTAGAAATTAATTTAATACCTTTTGTTAAAAATAAATTTAAAAATTTAATAGATTTATTAATTGATCCTGAATGTATAACTTTAATAAATTTAAATTTATTATTAATTATTTTATATTTTTTTAATATATTTAAATTTATAAAATTTTCTTTAATTTTATTTAATTCATATAAACGTATTTCTTTTTTTTTTTTTTTTTTTTTAGAAATAAAACCAAATTTAGGTAAACGTCTATATAATGGCATTTGACCTCCTTCAAACCCCCTTTTAACACTATTCCCAGATCTACTTTTTTGCCCTTTATGACCTCTACCACAAGTTTTACCTAAACCTGATCCAATTCCTCTACCTAAACGTTTCTTTTTTTTATTAAAATTATTAAATGAATTTAAATTATTTAAATACATAATTTTAACCTTCAATATTAATCATATAATAAATAAGTTTAATCATACCATTTATAGATTTAGTATTTTTAATTTTAACAATTTTATTAATATTTCCTAAACCTAAACAAATTAATGTAAGTTTATGACTAGGTTTTATACCTATAGAACTACGAATTTGCTTAATTTTAATAATTTTATTCATATTAATTACCAAAAAAATTAAGGGTTGATTTTTCGCGTTTTAAAGAAATATATTTTAATGTTTTCATATTTAATAATGCTTTAATAGTAGCTTTAATAATATTAATTGGATTAGTTGAACCATATGCCTTAGCTAAAATATTATGTATACCAATAACTTCTAAAACAGCACGCATAGCACCACCAGCAATAATACCAGTACCCTCAGATGCAGGTTTCATAAAAACAATTGAACCAGTATGTTTACCTATAATAGAATGATGTATAGTATTATTTTTTAAAGAAATATTAATTATATTATTTTTAGCTTTTTCAGTAGATTTTTTAATTGCTAATGGAACTTCTTTAGATTTACCATATCCAATCCCTATTTTACCATTTTTATTTCCTATAACTGTTAATGCAGTAAAACTAAAAATTCTACCACCTTTCACAGTTTTTGATACTCTATTTATATTAATTAATTTTTCTTTAAATTCAATACTTTTTTTTTCAATATACAAAATTTAATCCTTAAAAAATTAATCCAAATTCACGAGCAGAATCAGCTAAAGCTTTAATTCTACCATGATATTTATAACCAGATCTATCAAATACAACTTTTTTAATTCCATTATTAATACAACGTTTAGCTATAATATTCCCAATTATAGCTGCAGCATATTTATTACTATAATTTTTTAAAATTTTATTAATTTTCTTTTCTAAAGTAGATGCAGATAATAAAGTATTATTATTATAAATTATTTGTGCATAAATATTACGTAAAGTACGAAATATTACTAACCTTATTTTTTTTTTAATTTTAATACGAGTATTTCTTGCTCTTTTTAAACGTTTTTTAATTATATACATTTTAATCCTATTTTTTTTTTGTTTCTTTTAATTTAATAATTTCATTATCATAACGTATTCCTTTACCTTTATAAGGATCAGGAGTATGAAATAATCTTATTTCAGCGGCTACTTGTCCAATTAATTGTTTATTTGAACTATTTAATAAAATTTCATTTTTATTTAAACAATTTATAAATACACCATTAGGTAATTTATAATTTATTAAATGTGAAAAACCTAAAGATAAAGTTAAATTATTATTTTTAATATTTGCTTTATATCCTACTCCAAATAATTTTAATTTTTTAAAAAAACCTATAGTAACACCAATTATTAATGAATTAATTATAGCTCTAGTAGTACCAGCTTGTGACCATGAATATTTATTATTTTTAATAACTGAAAAAAATATTAAATTTTTTTCAATATTAATAGTTACATTTTTATGAATAATATAATTTAAATTACCATTTTTACCAATAATATTAATAATTTTATTAAATATATTTATTTTAACATCTTTAGGTATTAATATAGGTTTTTTAGCTATACGTGACATATTTCATCCTATTAATAAACATAACAAATAATTTCACCACCTATACCATTTTTTCTAGCCAAATTATCAGACATAATACCTTTCGAAGTAGAAATAATTGCAATTCCTAAATAATTCATAACTATAGGTAAATTTTTTTTTTTTTTATATATACGTAAACTTGGTTTACTAATTCTTTTAATATTTTCAATAACAGGTTTATTTTTAAAATATTTTAATATTATTTCTAATAATATAATATTATTATTATTAATTTTTTTATATTTTTTAATATAACCCTCTTCTTTTAATATTCTTAATATCTCCATTTTAATATTAGAAAATAAAATTATAATCCTTTTTTTATTTTTATTTTGACAATTTCTAATATGTGTTAACATATCTGAAATCGGATCTTGCATACTCATAAATTACTCCATTTAAAATATTACCAACTTGATTTTTTTAAACCAGGTATTTCACCTTTTACAGCAGATTCTCTTAATTTTATTCTACTTAAACCAAATTTTTTAATATATCCATTAGCTCTACCTGTTTTTACGCAACGATTATGATATCTAGATAAACTTGAATTACGAGGTAAAGATTGTAATTTAAAAATGTAATTTAATTTTTTTTTAAATGAATGTAAAATCTTATTAATTTTTTCTTTAATTTTAATTCTTTTATTATAAAATTTATTTATTAATTTTATTTTTTTTATTTCCCTAATTTTTAAAGATTTTTTAGACATAATTTTCCTCTATTTTTTTAAAAGGGAAATTTAAATATGTTAATAAACTATAAACTTGATTATCAAATTTTGAGTTAGTAACAATTGTTATATTTAATCCATTAATATAATCTATTTTATCAAAATCAATTTCAGGAAAAATAATTTGTTCTTTAATACCAATATTATAATTACCATAACCATCAAATGAATTTAATGATAAACCTCTAAAATCTCTAATTCTAGGAATAGCAATAAAAATTAATCTTTCTAAAAAATCCCACATTCTTTTATTTCTTAAAGTAACCATACATCCAATAGAATTATTTTTCCTAATTTTAAAACTAGCAATTGATTTTTTAGATTTAGTAATTATTGGTTTTTGTCCAGATATATTAGTTAAATTATTAAATACATTATTCAATTTTTTTTTATTATAAGCTAATTCACCTAAACCAATATTTAAAACAATTTTAATAATTTTAGGCACTTGCATTAAAGATTTATAATTAAATTTTTTAATCATTAAATTTAAAATTTTATTTTTATAATAATTATGTAATTTTTTCATATTATCACCTAAATTATTTTGTTATTTGATTTATATAAACGTTTTTTTTTTTTTTTTATATAAATAAATTTAACTTTATCTTTTTTTTTTGTATATTTATTTAATATTGAAATATTTGATATATGAATAGGAAATTCTTTTTTTAAAATACCACCTATTTTATTAATAGATGGAATAGATTTTTGATGTTTTTTGAATAAATTTATATTTTTAATAATAACTTTTTTTTTAGATATAATTTTATTAATTTTACCATTTTTACCCTTATTTTTACCAGAAATTATAATAACGATATCATTTTTTTTTATTTTATTTGCCATTTTTAACCCTTAAATTACTTCAGGAGCTAAAGAAATAATTTTCATAAATTTTTCATTACGTAATTCACGAGTTACTGGGCCAAAAATACGAGTACCAATAGGTTGTAATGTTGTATTATTTAAAATTACACATGAATTATTATCAAAGCGTATTAATGACCCATCAAAACGACGAACCCCTTTTTTAGTACGAACAATAACTGCTTTTAAAACTTCACCTTTTTTAACTTTACTATTAGGAATAGCTTCTTTTATTGAAATTTTAATAATATCACCAATATTTGCATATCTTCTACGTGATCCACCTAAAACTTTAATACACATTACTTTACGTGCTCCTGAATTATCAGCAACATTTAATATAGTTTGTTCTTGAATCATTAAATCTCCTAATAATTTTAAAAATATAAAACATTATATAATTAAAATTATTTTAAATAATTACTTTTTTTTAAAATTCTTAATAATATCCAAAATTTTTTTTTAGATATTGGATTAGTTTCTTTAAATTCAATTATATCACCAATATTGCATTTATTATTTTCATCATGTACATAAAATTTAGTTGTTTTCTTAATAAATTTTCTATATAAAATATGTTTTATTTTATATTCAATAGTAACAATAACAGATTTTACCATTTTATTACTAATTACTGTACCTTTTAATATTTTTTTTTTTTTCATTTACATACTCTTTTATTAATAATTAATGTTTTAATACGAGCAATATCATGACGATTTTCTTTTAATAAGTTTAAATTTTTTAATTGATTATTTCCTAATTTTAAACGTAAATTAAATTTTTCGTATAATAAAATATGTAATATACCATATAATTCATCAATATTTTTATTATTAATATTTTTTAAATTCATAGTTTTCCCTTTTTATTGAAAAAATAGTTTTTACAGGTAATTTATTTGAAGCTTGTATAAATGCTTTGCGAGCTAATTTCTCTGATACACCATTTAATTCATATAATATCTTACCAGGTTTAATTAAAGACACCCAAAATTCAACATTACCCTTACCTTTACCCATTCTTACTTCTAAAGGTTTTTTAGTAATAGGTTTATCTGGAAAAATACAAATCCAAATTTTACCTTGTTTTTTAATTGTTCGATTTATTGATCTACGTGCTGATTCAATTTGTTTAGAGGTTATTCTACCATGTTCAATAGATCTTAATCCATAAAAACCAAATTTAATATTTTTATTTATTATTAATCCCCTATTTCTACCCTTTTGCATTTTTTTAAATTTAGTTCTTTTAGGAAATAACATAAATACCTATTTTAAATTAAATTTAATTATTTAATATTATTATTTTTGAATATTAATTTTTTTAAAAAATATTTACAATTTAATATTTCACCTTTAAAAACCCAAACTTTAATACCTATAATACCATATGTAGTATTTGCAATAGATGTATTATAATCAATATCAGCTCTCAAAGTATGTAATGGTACTCTTCCTTCTCTATACCATTCAGTTCTAGCAATTTCTACACCACCAATACGACCATTTAATTCAATTTTAATACCTACTGCACCTTTTTTAATAGCATTTTGAACTGATTTTTTAATAATGCGTCTAAATATAATACGACGTTCTAATTGAAATTTTATATTATTTGATATTAGTTTAGCATCAATTTCAGGATTTTTTATTTCAAACATACTAATTGATGAAGATATTTTAGTAATTTTTTTTATTTTTTTACATAATTTTTCTATATTATCATTTTTATTTTTAATAATATTATTTGGGTTTGATGTGTGAATTATTATTTTAATTTTTTTAATATTTCTATAAATTACAATTTTAGATACAAATAATTTTTCTATTTTTTTTTTTAAAAAATTACGAATTTTAAAATCATCATTTATATTTTTACTATATTCTTTTTTATTTGCATACCATATAGAATTCCAAACTTTAGTAATACCTAATCTAATAATATTTGGGTTTACTTTTTGCCCCATTTTAAATCTCCTAATGTTAATTATCAGATAATACTATATTAATATGACTAGTACGTTTTAAAATATAATCTATTTTACCTTTAGCGCGAGGTAAAATTCGTTTAGATCTTGAACCCTCATTTATAAAAATTTTTTTAATATATAAATAATTAATATTAGTATTAATATTATAATTTTTAAAATTAGAAATAGCAGTTTTCAAAACTTTTTTAATTAAATTTGATGATTTTTTAGAATTATATTTTAAAATTTCTAAAGCTTTTAAAGTATTTTTACCTCTAATTAAATTAGAAATTAAACGTAATTTTAAAGCAGAAGAATTAACGTAACAATGTTTAGTTAATAATTCTTTATTCATTTTTTTTTCCATTTTTAATATTTTTAATTTTTTTATCTGATGTATGACCTTTAAATGTACGAGTTAAAACAAATTCTCCTAACTTATGACCAATCATTTCTTCTATTATAAATATTGGAATATGTTTTTTACCATTATGAACAGCAATTGTTAAACCTATCATATTAGGAAAAATAGTAGACCTACGTGACCAAGTTTTTAATGGTTTTTTTTTTTTAATAATTAATAATTTTTCAATTTTATAATATAAATGTTTATCAATATAGGGGCCTTTTTTAATAGATCTTGGCATATATTAGTCCTTTATTTATTTTTATTACGAAAACGAATAATTAATTTATTAGTTCTTTTATTAACACGAGTTTTTTTTCCTTTAGTTTGAATACCCCAGGGAGTAACTGGATGTTTACCAAAATTACGTCCTTCACCACCTCCATGAGGGTGATCTATAGGATTCATAGCAGTTCCACGTACTGTAGGTCTTATCCCCTTCCAACGTGTTTTCCCTGCTTTTCCTAATAAAGACAGCATATGTTCAGAAAAATTAACTGATCCTAAAGTTGCACGACAATTTGAAAAAATTTTACGAATTTCCCCAGAACGTAATCTTATTGTTACATATTTATTTTCAATTGAAATAATTTGAGCATATGAACCTGCTGATCTAGCTAATTGACCACCTTTACCTGGTTTTAATTCTATATTATGTACAATAGAACCAATAGGTATATTATATAAAGGTAAACAATTACCTAATTTAATATCAACATTTTCACCTGATTGAATTTTATCTCCTATTTTTATTCCTTTTATAGATAAAATATATTTATTAATACCATTTTTATATAAAATTAAAGCAATATTTGCAGATCTATTAGGGTCATATTCAAAACGTTTAACTTCACCAATAATATAATCATTATTACGTTTATAATCAATTAATCTATAATGTTTTTTATGCCCACCACCTATATGTCTAGTAGTTATACGACCAAAATTATTTCTTCCACCTGTTTTATTCAATTTTTTAAGTAAATTTTTATATGGTTTTCCAACATATAAATTTTTATTAATTATTTTATTAGCATGTCTAATTCCTGGAGATGTAGGTTTATAATTAATAATAACCATTATTTTTCCTTATATATTATTTATTAATTATTGAATTTGAAATTTTATTGTCTTTAAAAATAATATATGCCTTTTTCCAATTTTTATGATAATTATAATTATTTTTATTAATTTTAAATTTTTTTCCTTTTACTAATAATGTTTTAACAGATTTTATATTAACTTTAAAAATTTTTTGAATAGCTTCTTTAATTTCTTTTTTATTAGATTTTATAATAACTTTTAAAACTGCAGCATTATTTTTTTTAATTATATAATTAGCTTTTTCAGATACATGTATTTTATATATAATATTTATTAATTTTTCATTTTTAATTATCATAATATATTTTCAAAATATCTTAAAACATCTAAAGTAATTATTACTTTATTAGAATTAATTAAATTTAAAATATTAATATTTTTAATATCATTTATTTTAATATTATAAATATTACGTGAAGATAAGAATAAATTTTTATCAATTTTTTTAGTAATTATTAAAATTTTTTTTTTTTTAATATCTTTAATTTTTTTTAATAATATATTTGTTTTAGGTAAATTTATTGAAAAATTATTAAAAATGACTAATCTATTTTGTTTTATTAATTCTGAAATAATACATTTAATTGCCCCTCTATACATTTTTTTATTTATTTTTAAATTATATTTTTTTGGTTTAGATGCAAATGTAACACCTCCAGAACGCCAAATAGGGCTTTTTAAAGACCCTGCCCGTGCTTTACCAGTCCCTTTTTGACGCCAAGGTTTTTTATTTGAACCTGATACCTCAGATTTATTTTTTTGAGATTTATTTCTGGTATGTTTATTAATAAAAAAAGATATAACTATTTGATGAACTAATAATTTATTAAATTTACATTCTAAAATTGATTTAGATATATTTACTATATTTTTAGTATCTTTTAATATAAAATTCATAATTATACCCCTTTTTTTTTAATAGATGGTTTAATTATAATATCATTACCTATTGAACCAGGTATTGAACCCTTAATAAATAAAATTTTTTTAATAATATCAATTTTAACAATTTTTAAATTTTGTATTGTTATACGTTTATTACCTAAATGACCAGCCATCTTTTTACCTTTAAATACTTTACCAGGAGTTTGATTTTGTCCTATTGATCCAGGTACTCTATGTGATAAAGAATTACCATGTGTATTATCTTGACTATTAAAATTCCATCTTTTTATAGTACCCGAAAAACCTTTACCTTTAGAAATACCAGTAATATCTACTACTTTAATATTTAAAAAAATATTTAAATTAATTTTTTCACCTAAATTTATTTTTTTTTTTTTAGAAATTCTAAATTCGAATAATTTTAAACCTTGATTTATACCAGATTTTTTTAAATGTCCTATTTCGGATTTATTATGTTTTTTTTTATAACCTGTAACAATTTGAATAGCATTATAACCATCTTTTATAATATTTTTAATTTGGGTAACATAATTATTTTCAATTTTAATAATACTAATAGGGATTGAAAAGCCATTTTTATTAAAAATTCTAGACATTCCAATTTTTTTACCTATTAATCCAATCATTATTTAATCCTTAATATTTATTTAATAATATTTATTTTTACAAAAATACCTGAAATTAATTTTATCTTCATTATTTTTTTTATTGTTTTAAAATTTGTTGTAATAATATCTAATAATCTTTTATAAGTACAAATCTCATATTGATCACGAGCATCTTTATCAACATGTGGAGAGATAAGAATAGTAAATTTTTCTTTTAAAGTGGGTAAGGGGATAGGTCCATGAATTTTAGCATTAGTTTTATAAACAATATTTTGAAATTTTAATATTAACTTTTCTATTATTCTAAAATCATATGATTTTAATTTAATTCTAATATGTTTTTTCATTAAAAATAAATTTCCTTTTAATAATATAAATTATTAATAAAAATATAAAATTATATTTTTTTAAAAAAAAAAATCAAGTATTAAATTTTCAAAAAATAAAAATTTAAAATTAATTAAAATTTAAATTGTTAATTATTAAAAGATAATTTAATATTAGAATACCCAAAATATTCTCTTAATTCATTTAATAATAAATTATTAATTTTAATATTCCAAATTTTATTACAAATTAATTTTATAATTAAATCATTTTTTTTATAATAAAAACATATTCTAGTTTTACCTCTTTTGTTTGTTTTAAATAATTTATATAAATAACATAATAATTTATTATTGATTTTGTTAATGTTTAAAAAAATAATTAATTTATTAATATATTTTTCTCTTATTTTATTAATATTAAATATTTCATATGCAATTATTTTATAATTATTTTTAAAGTTATCAAAAAAAATTTCACCACTAATAATTAAAATATTATTTTTTTTAATAATATTTTTATTTTTTTTAAAAATATTATTATATAAAATAACTTCTATTCTATATGTTTGATCATCTATTATACAAATACAAATATATTTATTATTTTTAGTACATATAATTTTATAATATATCAATAAACCTGAAATAACTTTAATTTTATTTTTAATAGTTAAATTTAAGTCTTTTAATAATATACCTCCTGTATAATATTTAATTTCTTCAATATATTGATTAATAGGATGATCTGTTAAATATAATCCAAGAGCATCACGTTCTTTTTCTAATATTAATTGTTTAGATAATGGTATAAAATTTTTATATTTATTAGTAATTAAAATTTTAGTATCATTTAATAAATTAAATATACTCTTTTGACCTATTTTAATATATTTTTTATAATATTCAGTAATTTTAATTATATCATTTAATGTATATTTAAGAAATGAACGATTTTGATTAGTAAAATCAAAAGCTCCTGAAAAAATTAATTTTTTAAGTATTCTTTTATTAATTTTTTTAATATTAGTAAACATACAAAAATTAAATAAATCTTTAAATTTTAAATTTTTATTTCTTAATTTAATAATATAATCAATTGATGATTTACCTATACCTTTAATCGCACCAATTCCCCAAATAATATTTTTATTTCCATCAACACTAAAATTATAAAAACTTTTATTAATATTTGGATATAAGATATTTATTTTCATACGTTTACATTCATTAATTAAAATTATTAATTTTTTAGTATTTTGCATTTCAGCTGTCATAACACACGCCATAAATTCAGAAGGATAATATGTTTTTAACCATAATGTTTGATATGAAATAAATGAATATGCAACAGAATGTGATTTATTAAAACCATAACCAGCAAATTTGTAAAGTAAATCAAAAATTTTATTTGAAAGTTTTTTATTTATACCTTTTTTAATAGATCCATAAACAAATTTTTTTTTTTCTGTTATTATATTTTTATTGTTTTTTTTATTCATAGAACGTAATAAAATATCAGCAGAACCTAAAGTATATTCAGATAAAATTTTAGTTATTTCTATTATTTGCTCTTGATATAAAATAATACCATATGTAGATTTTAAAATTGGTTTTAAAGATTTATGTTCATATTTTATATCAGGATAATAAATTTTTTCTATACCATATTTACGATTAATATAATTTTGAACCATTCCAGATTTTAAAGGTCCAGGTCTAAATAATGCTATTAAATCTATAATATCATTAAAACAATTAGGTTTAATTTTTCTAATTAAGTCTTTCATTCCAATTGATTCAAGTTGAAAAATTGCAACAGTATTTGCATATTTTAATAAATTATAACTTTTTTTATCATCTAAAAATAATTTTGAAAGATTTATTTTCTTTTTAATATTAGAATTTAAATTTATTAATTTTAATGTAGAATCTATAATTGTTAAAGTTTTTAAACCCAAAAAATCAAATTTAATTAAACCAATACTTTCTATATCAGTTTTATCAAATTGAGTCAATGGATTTTTACCATTTGAATCAAAAAATAATGGTGTAAAATTAGTAATTTTAGAAGGTGAAATTACTATACCTCCTGCATGTTTACTTATATTTTTAATAATCCCTTCTAATTTAAGTGACATATCAATTAATTCTTTAGCTTCAACATTTTCTTGATAAATTTTTAAAAACAATGGTTCTGAATATAACGCTTTATTTAAAGTTATACCCAAATCTGTTGGTACTAATTTTGCAATATAATCAACAAAATTATATGAATAACCTAAAATTCTTCCTACATCTCTAATAGCTGCTCTAGCAGTTAAAGTACCAAACGTTATAATTTGAGCTACTGATTTATATCCATATATACTTTTAACATAATTAATAACTTTATCACGTTTTTCAATACAAAAATCAATATCAAAATCTGGCATTAAAATACGTTCAGGATTTAAAAAACGTTCAAAAATAAGATTATATTTTACAGGATTAATATCTATAATATTTAATAAAAACGCAACTAATGATCCTGCACCTGAACCTCTACCAGGACCAACTAATATTTTTTTATTTTTTGCCCATTTTACAAATTTTGAAATTATTAAAAAATAATTAGAAAATTTAACTTTATTAATAATTTTAAGTTCTTTTTTTAAACGTTTATAATATTGACTTCTTTTTATAATACATTTTTTATTATTATAATATATATATTTAATCTTTTTTTCTAATTTTTTTTTAGTTATAATATTTAAATATTTTGAAGATGATATTTTTTTATTAATTAAAAAAGGGATAAAATGTTTTTTAAATTTAATAACAACATTACAACTTTTAGATATTTCAACACTATTTATTAAAGCTTCTGGTATATCCTTAAATAATTTACACATTTCTTTTTCACTACGTAAAAATTGATATTTACTATATTTTTTAATATTTAAATTATTAACATTTAAACGAATTTTATGTGCTTTATAATCATTTTTATTTAAAAAACATACATCATTTGTAGCTACTATAGGTAAATCTCTACTTTTAGAAATTGAAATAATTTTATTTATATAATTTTCTTCATATTTACGATTAGTTCTAGTAATTTCTAAATAATATTTATTTAAAAAAAATTTTTGATAAAAATCTAATGTATAATTAATTTGATCATATTTTTTTTGTAAAATTAATTGTCCTATATCACCATAACAACTACCTGATAATATAATTAATCCATTTTTATATTTTTTAAGTAAATTATAATTAATAATAGGCCCTAATAAATTATTATATCCCTTTTCATATATTTTAGTAATTAATAATTTTAAATTTTTATATCCTTTATTATTAGATGCTAATATAGTTAATTGAGATATTTTTCCATTTAAATTTTTAATATAAAAATCAGTACCAATAATAGGTTTTATTTTAAATTTATATGCAAATTTATAAAATTTTAAAATTCCATAAAAACAATTAATATCTGTTAACGCTAAGGAATTATAATTTAATTTTTTAGCTTCTTTAATTAAATTGTTAATTTTAATTATACTATCAACCAATGAATAATTACTATGTATGTGTAAATGAATAAATTTTTTATTATACATAATATTAATAAAGTATATTATTATATTAATATTATTATATTAATATATTATTATATTAATAATACTATATTAATATATTATTACATTAATGACATTATATTATTATAATAATATAAAAATATAATAATATAATGTCATTAATGTAATAATATATTAATATAATATTATTAATAATTAAATTTTAAATAATTCTTTTTCTTTTTTAATTAAATTTAAATTAATTTTTCTTATTAAAATATCTGTTTTTTCTTGTATTTTTTCTTCTATTTTTTTTTTTTCATCTACATTTATTATTTTATTTTTATATAAATTTTTAATTTTAAAATTTGAATTACGACGTATTTGTCTGATAAAAATACGACTATTTTCTGACTCAAAACGAACAATTTTAATTAATTCCTTTCTACGATTTTCATTTATTTGTGGTAAATTTACAAAAATATTTTTATTTAAAATAAAAACATTTAAATTTAATTTTAATTTTATAATTGCATTTTTAACTATATTTATTAAAGAAATATCAAATAATTTAATTTTAATTGTATTATAATCAATTATTGTAATATATGAAATTTTATTTAAGTTAACATTAATATTATTATAATTTATTAAAACGTTATCTAAAATTTTAATAGAAGCTCTACCTATAAATATTTTATTCATTTTTTTTTTATATAAATTGTAAATATTTTCCATTAAAAGTTTATTTTCATTTATAATATTATTAAACAAATTTCCTCCTTTTTTAAACAACATTAAAAATTAATATAATTTTTTTATTTTATTATTAAATTAATAAAAATAAAATTTATTACCAAAATTATTCTCCAAGTTCATAACGAATAAAATTATATATTAATGAATTTTTTTTATTAATTATTTCTTTAATTTTAAATAAATTATTAAAAATAAATTGTTGATTAAATAAAGTTATATTATAAATATATTTTTTAATTTTACCTAATAGTATTATTTTAATTATTTTTGTTTTTTTAATAATAATATTTTGTATTTTATATTCATCATTAATAAAATTATATGGTATATTTTCTATATTAATAAATTTTGGTTTTTCTGAAGCAATATGCATAGCAATTTTTTTTAAAATTTTTTTTTGGATAAAATTAGCTTTTATTAATACACCAATATAATTATTATGATTATAAATTTCTATAATATTATTTTTTAATATATTAATTCTTTTAATAATAACATATTCCTTTATTTTATTAAATAAATTAATAATATTAGTTTTTAAAAAATAATTAATCTTTTTAATATTTTGTATATATTTAAAATTATTTTTAATTATAATATTAATAATATCAATTGTAAATTTTTTAAATTCTTTACTTTTAGAAGCAAAATCAGTTTGACAATTTATTTCTAAAATAATACCATAATTATTAAATTTTTTTACATTTATAATACCATTAATACATTTTTTTTTAATTTTAGAAATTTTTAACATACCTAATTTTCTAATTTCAATAATTGCATTTTTAATATTTCCATTAGATAAAATTAATGAATTTTTACAATCTATTATACCAGCACCTGTAATATTTCTTAATTTTTTAATAAGATTAATATCAATTTTAATCATATATATCCTTTTAAATATTAAAATTTAATTTTTTATTTTGCATAATACCTTCATTAATAGCAATAGATATATTATTTAAATAAAATTTAATAGAATGAATAGAATCATCATTACCTGGAATAATAAAATTAATTCCATCAGGATTTGAATCAGTATCTACAATTGAAAAAATAGTTATACCTAATTGTTGTGCTTCTTTAATAGCAATTTTTTCATAATTTGAATCTATAACAAATATAGCATCAGGTAAATTACTCATATTTTTAATACCTCCTAAAGAATTTTCTAATTTTTTTAATTTATTTTTATACATTAATAATTCTTTTTTACTTAATTTATTTAAAATTCCATTTTGATATTGTATTTCTAAATCTTTAAATTTTTGTATTGATTTTTTAACAGTTTTCCAGTTTGTAAGCATACCACCTAACCAACGATAATTTACAAAAAATTGATTACAATTTATAGCGTATATTTTTATTGCTTTATATGCTATTGATTTAGTACCAATAAATAATATTTTACCATTACGTAAAGAAATTTTAATAATCTCATTTATAGCTTTATTAATCATTATTAAAGTTTTTTCTAAATTAATAATATGTATTTTATTTTTAACACCAAATATAAATTTTTTCATTTTTGGATTCCAATAACATGTTTGATGTCCAAAATGAACACCAGCTTTAATCATATCATATATAGATATTTTAAACATAAATAAATTCCAATTATATTAAAAATTTAAAATTATAAATATTATATAAATTTATATTAAATTTAAAATATTATTTTATATATTTAAAATATTTTAAATGAAATTAATAATTTTAAAAAACTAAATGTTTTAAAATGATAATTAAAAATTTTAAAGAAATTAAAAAAATAAGAATTGCAAGTAATTTAGCTGCAAAAGTATTAGAAATGATAGAAAAATATATTAAACCTGGAATTACAACAGAAGAATTAGATAATATATGTAATTTTTATATAGTTAAAAAACAAAAAGCTATACCAGCATGTCTAAAATATAAGGGTTTTCCCAAATCAATTTGTATTTCTATAAATGATACAGTATGTCATGGAATACCTAAAAAAGAAAAAATTAAAAATGGTGATATAATTAATATTGATGTTACAATTTTAAAAAATGGATTTTATAGTGATACATCAAAAATGTTTTTAGTAGGTAAACAAAATAATTTAAATAAATTATTATGTAATATAACACAACAAAGTTTATATTTATCTATATATAAAATTAAACCAGGAATAAAATTAAATATAATAGGTAATACTATTGAAAAATTCATAAAATTTAAAAAAAAATTTTCTATTGTTAAAAAATATTGTGGTCATGGTATTGGTATAAATTTTCATGAATTACCTCAAATTTTACATTTTAAAAATAATAATATTAATAATATTATTTTAAAAAAAGGTATGATTTTTACAATAGAACCTATTATAAATTTAGGTAAAAATAAAGTATTTACGTTAAAAGATGGTTGGACTGTTAAAACAAAAGATAAAAGTTTATCAGCACAATATGAACATACAATATTAGTTACATCTAATGGATGTGAAATAATGACATTAAGAAAAGATGAATTTATTCCTAAAATAATTATAAATAAATAATTATATTTAATTAATTTTAAGATTTTATTAAATTAATTTTAATTATTATATAATAACATATTTAAAAAATTATTAAAATAAATTTAAATATTAAAATATTTTAATAAGTAAGGTATTATGCGTACTAGTAAATACTTATTTTATACTACAAAAGAAGATCCTATTAATACTAAATTAATAAGTCATAAATTAATGATAAAATCAGGTATGATTAGAAAATTAAGTTCCGGTATTTATTTTTGGCTTCCAATAGGTTTAAAAGTTTTAAAAAATATTAAAAAAATAATACGTAAAGAAATTAATAAAATTAAATTATTTGAAATAAATATACCTATAATACAATCTGCAAATTTATGGAAAAAAAGTAAACGTTTTAAAAAATATGGATTAGAATTAATAAAATTTTATAATAGAAAAAAAAAATTATTTATTTTAAGTCCAACTAATGAAGAAATAATAAATAAAGTAATAATTAATGAAATTAATTCTTATAAACAATTACCAATTATGTTTTATCAAATAAAAACTAAATTTAGAGATGAAATAAGACCAAATTTAGGTATTATAAAAACAATAGAATTTATTATGAAAGATGCTTATTCATTTCATAATAGTATTAAATGTTTAAAAAATACATATAATGTTATTTATAAAACATATATTAAAATTTTTAAAAAATTAAATATTTTTTTTTATACTATTAAAGCAAAATCTGATTCAATTGGAGGTAATATATCACATGAATTTTACAGTTTATTTAAAAATTATAAAAATAAAAATTTTTTTTTAAATAATTTTAACAATATTAATAATATAAAAGTAATTAAATTAATTGTTATTAATAATAAATATTATATTGAAAAACCCAGAATATTAAATTTTTTAAATTTTAATAAAATTACTAAAAAAAAAAAAATATTTAATATTAAAATTATTAAAATAATATTTATAAAATCAATTAATAATAAATTAATAGCTTTATTATTTCATGAAAAATGTAAATTAAATATATTTAAAATCTATAAATTAAAAAATATTTGTAAACCTTTAAAATATGTATTCATAAAAAAAATTAATAATTTATTTAAAATTAATTTTAATTCAATAAAATCTTTTTTTTCAAATATTAATATTATTGTAGATTATAATATTATTAAAATTAAACATTTTGTAATTAAATTTATTAAGAATATTTTTTTTATAATAAATTTAAATTGGAATAAAATATTATTATTACTATATATAGCAGATTTAAATAATTTTAAAAAAAAAATTATAAATTTTAATAATAAAAAATATTTATTTATAAAACAAAATATAGAAATTGGTCATATATTTCAAATAGGAAATAAATATTCAAAAATTAATAATAAATGTAATTTTAAAAAAAATATAAATATGGGGTGTTATGGAATAGGAATTACTAGATTAATAGCAGCAATTATAGAACAAAATTATGATAAAAAGGGAATTATTTGGCCCATAAATATAGCACCATTTAAAATTTCAATAATACCAATAAATTTTCATAATTTTAAAATTGTTAAAAATATATCAAATTATATATATAATAATTTATTTAAAAAAAAAATTGATGTTCTTTTAGATGATAGAAGAGAACAAATAGGTGTAATTTTTAATGATAATGAAATTATAGGAATACCTCATTTAATAATAATAAATAAAAAAAATTGTAAAAACGGTTTTATAGAATATAAAGATAGAAATAGTATTTTAAAAAAAATTATAAAAATAAAATACATTAATAATTTTTTATTAAATATAATAAATTTTAAAAAAATTAATTATTAAAAAGGTTAATATGATAAGAATTCGTTTAAAAAGAGTTGGTACTAAAAATAAACCATTTTTTCAAATAATAATAATAGATAAACGTAATTCAAATAATGGAAAATTTATAGAACGTATTGGTTATTTTAATCCAATTAATAAATATAATTATAATTACATAAATTTATGTGAAAAACGTATTAAATATTGGAAAAATTTGGGAGCAAATATTTCTTATAGAGTTAAAAAAATAATTAAAATTTTTAAAAAAAATTATATTAATAAATAATGAAAAAAATTCCAAAAAAACCAATTATAATAGGTAAAATAAGTAAAAATTATGGAATTAATAATTTATTTAAATTATTTTCATTTACAAAAATTAAAAAAAATATATTTATATATAAACCATTATATATTAAAAATAAAAAATGGAAAATTATTACAATAGAATATTATATTAAAAAAAATAATTTTTTTATAATCAAAATTAAAAACATTAAAAATAAAAAAAAAAAAATTAATAATAAAAATATTTATATTGATTTTAATAATTTAAAAAATATAAATTATTATTCAAATAATATTTTAAAATGTAAAATTATTAATTTTAATAATTATAAATTAGGAATAATTAAAAATATAATTGAAACAAAATTTAATGATTTAATAGTTGTAAAAAATAAAAAAAAAGAGTTAATAATACCATTTATTATTAAAAAAATAATTAAAAAAATTGATATTAAATTAAAAATAATAAAATTAAAATGGAATTTTTAATTTATTAAATCATAATATAGGATTATAAAATATGAAAAATATTATAGAAGAATTTGAAAAAACTCAAATTAATAAAAATATTCCTTTAATTAATACAGGATATTATATAGAAATAAAAATATGGATTTTAGAAGGGAAAAAAAAAAGAATACAAAAATTTGATGGTATAATAATTTCTATTAAAAATAGAGGTTTAAACAGTTCTTTTACTGTTCGTAAAATTATTAATAATGAAGGAGTTGAACGTGTATTTCAAACTCATTCACCTATAATTAAAGAAATTAAAATTGTAAATTATAATAATTCTAAAAAATCAAAATTATATTATTTACGTAATATTAAAAATAAAAATTTAAATATTTTTTAAATAAATTTATTTATACAATTAAATAATTATATAATAAAATATTATTATAAATTAATTAATTAATAATAAAATTTTTTTAATTGCTTTTTTTAAACCAATAAATAACCCTTTATTTAGAATTGAATTACTAATATTAAACTCATTAATTTGTTTTATTTTTGATAATTTTTTAATATTTTCATAATTTAATCCATACCCAACATTAACAATTAATCCTTTTTTTTTAGCATAAATTACAGATTTTTTTATTTTATTAAATTGAAACATTTTTTCTAAATTATTATTAGCTAATGAATACATATTAGTATTTAATTTTATATATTTTGTTCCAGTATTAATAGCAGCATCTATTTGATTTAAATTAGGGTCTATAAATAAAAATGCTTCTATATTATTATTATTTAATAAATTAACTATAATTGAAATTTCTTCAAATTTATTAATAATATTTAATCCTCCTTCTTTAGTAATTTCGTTTTTTTTTTTTGAAAATAAATAACAACTTTTTGGTTTTATTTTTAAAATTGTATTTAATATTTCATCATAAATTTCTATTTCAAAGTTAATATAAATTTGAATTATTTTTTTTAAAATATTTATATATTTTTTTATATATTTATAATTTTTACTTAAATTTATTGTTATACTATTTATTCCTATTTGTTCAGATATTAACGCTATTTGTAATAAATTTGAAATTAAATTTTTTTTATTTTTAAAATTTTTTAAATAATTTTTATTAATACCAAACGATAATTTATTCAAATTTTACCTTAATTTTTATATAATTTATTATTAAAAATTTTAAATTTAAATAATAATTACTTTTAAAAATAAATTTATCTTCTTTTTAAATTTTTTTTCAATTTCTTTTCTTGATTTTATACCAATTATTTTAATTTTATTACCATTTTTACCTATTATTATTTTTTTTTGACCTTTATTTTTAACCAAAATTAGTGAAAATATATTATATATATTATTAATAATGTTTATATTTTTAATTTTAATAATAGTAGAATATGGTAATTCTTGACCTAAAAATCTAATTATTTTTTCACGAATAATTTCTGAAATTATAAAATTTTTAGAATATTTATTAATAAAATAATTATTTAAATTATTATTATTATTATTATTAACTAATATACTATAAATTTTTTTTTTTATTATTTTTATATTAATATTAAATTTTGCTGAAATAGGTATTAATTCTGTAAAATTTATATTTTTTTTTAAAAATTTAATGTATGGTAATAAATAAATTTTATTTTTAATAATATCAATTTTATTTATTACAATTATAATAGGTTTATTTATCTTTTTTAAATTATTTATAATTTTTTTATCATATTTTTTAATTATAGTACCTTCAATTACATAAATTATTATATCTATATTACATACAAATTTATTATTATAATTAAATAAATAATTATTTTTTCCGTTTTTTAAAAAACCGGGGTTATCAATATAGATAATTTTATGTAAATTTTTATTATAAATTCCTAAAATATTATTAATTGTTGTTTTTTTTTTTTTAGATGTAATTGATATTTTTTTTCCTATTATTTTATTTAACAAAGTAGATTTACCAACATTTGTTCTACCAATTATTGATACAAATCCATAAATTTTTTTTTTAAAAATCATTAAATTTCCATTTTTTTAATTATTTTTTTTGCAATATATTGTTCAGTATTACATTTAGTTTTACCAAAACCAATAAAATATTTTTTAAAACAATTAATTTTACATTTAATTAAAAACTTTTGATTATGTGGTTTTCCTTTTATTTTAATTAATGAATAATTAGGTAGTTTAATATTTTTTTTTTGTATAATTTCTTGTAAAATAGTTTTATAATCATTATTTTTAATAGATAATTTTATATTTTTAAATTTTTTATTATACCAATTTAATATTAATAATTCAATTGTATTAATATTACTATCTAAAAAAATACTTCCTATTAATGCTTCAAATGTATTTACTAATATTGAATTTTTATTATAATTATTTAACTTTTTAAAATTTAATTTTATATATTTAATTAAATTAAATTTAATTGATATTTTAAATAAAGTTTTATGATTAATTAAATTAGATCTTATTTTACTTATTTCTCCTTCATTTATTAATGGAAATTTTTTATATAAAATATTTGAAACTATAAAATTAATAATAGAATCTCCTAAAAATTCTAATCGTTCATTATTATTATTAATATTTTTACTACTATGAGTTAATGCTTTTAATAAAAAAAATTTTTTTTTAAAAAAATAACCAATTTTTTTTTGTATTATATTTATTATTAATATATTCATATTTATTTTAAGTAATTTTTTTTATTTTTATTTTTAAATTATTAAAATTTATAATAATACTTATTTAATTATTACTATTAATTTTAAATAATGTTGAAAATATTTTTTTAGGTAATAAAATATTACCCAATTTTTTCATTTTTTTTTTTCCATATTTTTGTTTATTTAATAATTTTTTTTTTCTACTTATATCACCTCCATAACATTTTTTAATTACATTTTTTTTTAATTGTTTAATTATAGAACTAGAAATAATATTTGAATTAATAACTGCTTGAATAGATACATTATATTGTTGTCTTGGGATTATTTTTTTTATTTTTTTAACTATTTTTTTACAAAAATTATAAGAATTATTTTTATGTGTTATCCATGTTATAGTATCAATTTTTTTATTATTAATTAATATATCAATTTTAACTAGATTAGATTTTTTATAATATTTAAATTTATAATCTAAAGATGCATAACCTTTTGTCAAATTTTTTAATTTATCAAAAAAATTAATTATAATTTCTGACATTGGAATTTCATATATTAAGGAAACTTGATTATTATAATAAATTATATTAATTTGTTTACCTCTTTTTTTAACACATAAATTTATAATTTTACCTAAATATTGTTTTGGAGTTAATATAATACATTCAGCAATTGGTTCTCTTAATTCCCTTATTTTATTTTTTAAAGGTAATTTATTAGGATTATCAATATAAATTATTTTTCTATTATTAGTATAAATTTCATAAATTACATTAGGTGTAGTTATAATTAAATTTAAATTATATTCACGTTTTAAACGTTCTTTAATAATATCTAAATGTAATAAACCTAAAAAACCACATCTAAAACCAAAACCTAATAACGAAGATACTTCAGGTTCATAAAATAAAGAATTATCATTTAATTTTAATTTTTTAAGAGAATTACAAAATAATTCATATTGGTTAGAATTTAATAAAAATAATCCTGCATAAATTTTAGGTTTTATAATTTTAAATTTATGTAAAACTCTTTTAATAGGTTTTAAAAAAGAAGTAATAATATTTCCAACTCTTGCATAATTTATATTTTTTATTGAATATATTAACCAACCAATTTCACCACAAATTAAAAAATTACATATTTTTTTTTCCGGTGTAAATATACCTAATTTTTCTACATTATATACACCAATTTTATTTATTATAATAATTTTATCACCTAATTTTATAATACCATTTTTAATACAAATAATAGAAATAATTCCAAGATAATTATCAAACCATGAATCTATAATAATAGCTTCTAAAGAATTTTCTATTTTACCTTTAGGATAAGAAATATTTAATATAATATTTTCTAATATATTTATTACACCTTTACCAGTTTTAGAAGAACAACATATTATTTTATTTTTATTAAAACCTATAATATTTTTTATTTCTTTTTTTACACGATTAATATCAGATGTTGGTAAATCAATTTTATTTAAAACTATAATTATATCTAAATTCATTTTCATTGCTTTATAATAATTTGAAATTGTTTGCGCTTCTATACCTTGAGTTGAATCAATTAACAATAATACACCTTCACATGCTATTAATGATTTAGAAACTTCATAAGAAAAATCAATATGTCCAGGGGTATCAATTAAATTAATTTTATAAATTTTCCCATTTTTAGATTTATATTTTAAACTTACACTTTGTGCTTTTATTGTAATACCTTTTTCTTTTTCTAAATCCATTGTATCTAAAATTTGATTATTTATTTCTCTTTTATTTAATCCTCCACAAATTTGTATTATACGATCAGATAATGTTGTTTTTCCATGATCAATATGAGCAATTATTGAAAAATTTCTTATATTTTTAATTTGATTTTTCATAATATTTAAATTACTTATATATTTAATATAAATAATTAGTTTATTAATATTTTATTAAAATAATTTATTTATAATATTATTTAAAATTTTATTTTATAAATAATAAAATATAAAAATTGGCCCTTACTGGATTTGAACCAGTGACTTAACGATTATGAGTCGTTTGCTCTGACCAACTGAGCTAAAGGGCCAAATTAATTTATTAATTTAAATATATTTAATAATATTATAAAAATCAAAAAAAATACTTAAATATTCAAAATAATATTATTTTATAAACATTAAATATACTTTTAAATATTAAATTAATTATAAAATATAATAATTAAATAAATTTACGTTTTTCACCTTTACCAAAAATATTAAATATACAACGATTACATATTCCAATATATTTAGATATATTACAAATATTATTACTATAATGCCAACATCTATTACATTTTTTTTTTTTTGATATATTTACATATAATTTAAAATAATTAATTTTATTATTTAATTCATTTAAAGTAATTAATTTAATATTTGATATAATAAAAAAAAATTTTAATTCATTATTAAATTTTTTTAAATATTTTATTAATTTTTTATTTGCACAAATTATAATATTTATTTGCAATGAACTACCTATTTTTTTTTTAAATCTTAAAATTTCAATTTTTTTATTAATTTTATATTTTAATTTAATTAATTCTTTCCATAATATATTATTTAAAATTTTAGATTTATAGTTTATATATAAATTATTATACCATTCTTCTGTAAAAATAAATTCTTCTCTTTTTCCAGGTAAATAATTCCATACTTCATTTGCAGTAAATGATAAAATAGGAGCTATCCAACGAACTAATGATTCTAAAATATGAAACATTGTTATTTGACAACTTTTTCTATTAATACTATTTTTTTTAGTAGTATATTGCCTATCTTTAATAATATCAAAATAAAATGAACCCATTTCAATTGAACAAAATTTTATTAAATATTTTATTACTTTCTTAAAATTATATTTATTATATGCATTTATTATTTTTTTTTGAATTTTAAAAGTATGTTTTAAAGCCCATAAATCCAAAATTATCATTTTTTTAAAATTTAAAAATTTTATATTAGGATTAAAATCATTTAAATTTGATAATAAAAAACGAATTGTATTTCTAATTTTTCTATAAATTTCTATTGAATTTTTTATTGTTTTTTCAGAAACTATTATTTCATTAGTATATTCAGTATATGCAATCCATAATCTTAAAACATCACAACTAAATTTTTTAATTAAATATATAGGGCTTATTATATTTCCAATAGATTTTGACATTTTTTTTTTTTTTTTATCTACAGTAAATCCATGTACTAAAATTTCTTTAAATGGAATATTTTTATTAATAATATTTGAAGTTATTAAAGATGACATAAACCAACCACGATATTGATCAGAACCTTCAACATATAAATCAGAAATATTACTTTTATATTTTTTTTTTTTAGTAATTACAGAATAATGTGTAGTTCCAGAATCAAACCATACATCTAAAGTATCATTTATTTTAAAATAATCATTATTATTAATTCCAAGAATTTTTTTTTTATCTAAATCCCACCATACTTGAATACCCCTTTTTTCTACTAATTTTGCTGTTTTTTTTATTATTTTATTACTATAAGGATGAATTTTTAAAGTTTTTTTATTAATAAATAAAGTTATTGGAACCCCCCATAATCTTTGTCTTGAAATACACCAATCAGGTCTTTTTTTAATCATATTTTCCATATATTTTTTACCAGTTTTAGGTATCCATTTAATTTTTTTGATGTTTTGAATTAATTTTTTTCGTAAATTATTTTTATTTAAATTAATAAACCATTGATAAGTTATCCTTAAAAAAATTTTTGTTTTATGTCTCCAACAATGAGGATATTTGTGAATAATTTTATGTTTATATAAAAAATTTTTGTTTTGTTTTAATAATTTAATTATAATATTGTTAACATTAAAAATAAATTTTTTATTTAATAATGTATGAGTATTTGAAATATAATTACCATATTTATTTATTTGAGTTGATGTATTTAATGCATATTTTTTACTAACTATAAAATCCTCTAAACCATGACTTGGTGCAATATGAACTGCTCCACTACCAGTATTTACAATAATATGGTTACTTAATAATATTGGAACATTAAAATTTAAAATAGGGTGTTTAAAATAACATAATTCTAATTCTAATCCTTTACATTGACTTAGTATTTTCCAAGTTTTAATATTTAATAACTTCATAATATTAATAACTGTGTCTTTTGATAAAATTAAATATTTATTTTTAATTTTAATAAATTGATATATTAAATTTGGATTAATTGCAATTGCTTTATTTGATAATAAAGTCCAAGGTGTTGTTGTCCAAATTATTAAATTAATATTTTTTATAAAATAATTAATTTTAAATTTATTCAAAATTTTATTATTTTCTATAGAATTAAATAATATATATATTCCTAATGATTCTATATTATAATATTCAATTTCAGCTTCTGATAGTGATGATTGACAATTAATACACCAATGTATAGGTTTTTTTCCATTTATTAAATATCCATAATTTAATATTTTTTTAAATGCTCTTATAATATTTGCTTCAATTTTATAATCCATTGTTAAATATGGATTATCCCAATCTGCTAAAATTCCTAAATTTATTAATTCTTTTTTTTGAATTAAAACTTGTTTATTTGCATAAATTCTGCATTTTTTTCTAAATTCTAAATTTGAAATTTTTTTTTTAATTTTATTATTTTTTTCTATCTTTAATTCTATTGGTAAACCATGGCAATCCCATCCGGGTACATATGGTGCATTAAATCCACTCATATTTTTAGATTTAATTATTATATCTTTAATTATTTTATTTACTGCATGTCCAATATGTATTTTTCCATTTGCATATAAAGGTCCATCATGTAAAATAAATTTTTTTTTTTTTTTTTTTGATTCTCTTATTTTTTTATATAATTTTTTAAAATTCCAATATGAAATTATATCAAATTCTTTATTAATAAGATTACCTTTCATAGGAAAATTAGTTTTAGGTAAATTTAAAGTATTTTTATAATTTTTCATAATTATTTATTACTCCAATTTAAATAATTTTATTTTATTAAATTTAATAAAGTTTAAAATATTTAAATTAAATAAATTACTTCAATATGTAATTTATATATTTATTAAAACTTATTAATTTTTAAAAGGAGGAGGTGGGATTCGAACCCACGAAAAGTTATAAACTTTCGACGGTTTTCAAGACCGTTGCCATAAACCACTCGACCACTCCTCCAATAATATTTAAAATTTTTAAATAATATTTATTTAATATATTATTATTAATTTATATTTAAATTTTAAACATAATTTTAAAAATAATGTTATTTTAAAATTTTACAAGAAGTTTTTATCTTTTCATTTAAAAATATTTTATAAATTATTAAATTTTAAATGAATAAATTTATTAAATATTTTAAAAATTATTTTTTTTAAAAAAAAATATGAATATTAAAAATTGGAATGAAATTTTAGCTTTATTTTTAGCTAAAAATGAAGGTATTTTTTTAACTAAAAAACATTGGGAAATTATTTATTTAATACGTAAATTTTATATTACTTTTAATTATTCTCCATCAATTAAAATTATAATTAAAATAATATATTATAAATACGGTATTATAAAAGGTAATAGTATATATTTATATAAATTATTTAATAAAAATCCTACACAACAAATTAATAAAATTTCAGGATTACCTAAATCTTTAAAATGTATAAATTAATTTTAAATTATTTAAATATTAAAGGATAAATATTATGAGACATTATGAAATTATTATTATGTTTATTTTAGATAAAAATAATAAAATATTAGATACAATTAAGTATTATAGTGAATATATTAAAAATAATAATGGTAAAATTTATAGAATTGAAGATTGGGGTAAACGTAAACTTTCTTATAAAATAAAAAAAAAAAAAAAAGCTCATTATTTTCTTTTGAATATTGAAATTTCTAAAAAAAATATTAAAAATTTAGAAAAAAAATTAAAACTTAATAATTTTATTATGAGAAAATTAATTATACGTACTAAAAAAATTATAACAAAAATCTCTCCAATAATTAAAATAAAAAATTTTTTAAAATATTAAATTATAAATAAATTGGAAATATATAATGAATAAATTTAAAAATAAAAAAACTTGTTATTTTATTAAAAATAATTATAAAAAAATAGATTATAAAGATATTAATTTACTTAAAAATTATATTAATGAAAGTGGTAAAATTATACCTAGAAGAATTACAGGAACAAGTGCAAAATATCAACGTAAATTATCTAATGCTATTAAAATTGCACGTTATTTATCTTTATTTCCATATATAGATAATCATAAATAATCTTAATATAAATAAATTATAAAGAGTTTTAAATATGAAAATAATTTTACTTGATAAAGTTTTTAAATTAGGTTATGTAGGTTCTAAAGTAAATGTTAAGGTAGGATACGCTCTTAATCAATTAATACCTAAAGGTATATCAATGTTTAATGTTTTTAATAACATTAAATATTTTAAAAAAAAACTTATTAAAAATTTATTTAATAATAAAGTTTTATTAATTAATTTTCGTATTAATTGTAATAACAATGGTAATTTATTTGGTTCAATTAATTGTAAAAAAATTATGAATATTATTAAAAAATATAATATTAATATTAAAAAAAAAAATATTTGTAAAACTAAAATAATTAAAAATATTGGAAATTATATCGTTAAAATAAAAATAAATAATAATTTTAAAGTTATATTATTTAAAATACTTAAAAAAAATTAAATAATTTAAATTTTATTTTTAAAATTTTATAAATATTTAATTTTAATATATTATTTTTAAAATATAATTTTATAATATTTATAATTTTATAAAAAATAAAATTATTTAAATTTCTTAAATATTAATTAAAAGGAAAATATGTTAAAAAAAGAAGTTTTTATTAATATTAAAAATGGTTTACATATACGTCCTGCTGCAAAATTAGTAAAGGAAGCTAAAAAATTTAATTCTGATATTATTATTGAATATAAAAATAAACAAGTAAATGCTAAAAGTATATTTAAAATTCAAACTTTAGGAATTTTAAAAGGTGATAAAATAAATATAATAGTTAATGGTAAAGATGAAAAAAAAGCAATTATTTATTTAACGAATTTATTAAAAACTCTTGAATAAAATAACTATATTTAAAATTAAAAGGTAACATTATGATTTCTGGAATTTCAGTTTCTAAAGGTATTGTTTTTGGAAAAGCTTTATTATTTAAAAATAAAAAAATAATAATAAATAAAAATCATATATTTAAAAATAAAATAAATAAGGAAATAAAAAAATTTATAATTGGACGAAATAAAACAATTAAACAACTTAAAAATATTAAAAATATTAAAAATAAAAATAAAAATAAAAAAGATATTTTAGATAGTCATATTATGATATTAGAAGATTATGAATTTGAAAAAGAAATTATTAATCTTATTAAAAGTAAATTAATAACCGCAGATTATGCAACTAATAAAATAATTAAAAAACAAATTAAAATAATAAAAAAAATTGAAAATGAATATTTAAAAGAAAGAATAAATGATATAATTGATATAGGTAAACGTTTAATTAAAAATATTTTAAATTTAAAAGTAAATTCTTTAAGTTCTATTAAAAATAAAGTTATTATTGTTTCTAAAGAATTAACACCTTCAGAAACCGCACAATTAAATTTAAAAAATGTTTTAGGATTTATTACTGAATTTGGTGGTATAACATCTCATACTTCAATTATGGCTAGAGCTCTTGAAATACCTGCTATAGTTAATACATATGATATAACTAATAAAATAAAAAATAATGATTTTTTAATTTTAGATGCAATTAATAATAATATATATATTAATCCTAATTTAAATATTATAAATTTAGTAAAAAAAAAAAAAAAAAAATATGAAGAAAAAATTAAAAATTTACAAAAAATTAAAAATTTACCTGCTATAACAATTGATGGTTATAAAGTTTCTATATTTTCTAATATTTGTGATATAAAAGATATAAAAAGTATTAAAAAATATGGATCAGAGGGTATAGGATTATATCGTACTGAATTTTTATTTATGAACCGTTGTTTTTTACCTAATATTATTGAACAATATAAATCATATAAATATGTTTCAAAAAAAATGAATAATAAATTAGTAAATATACGTATAATGGATATTGGAGGTGATAAAAATTTATCATATTTAAATATACCTAAAGAAGAAAACCCCTTTTTAGGTTGGCGTGCTATTCGTTTATCAATGGATTTAAAAAAAATTTTATATACTCAATTAAAAGCAATTTTATTATCATCTAATAATAAAAATATTCGTATTATGTTTCCAATGATAACTTCTATTGAAGAAATTAAATATCTTAAATATGAATTAAAAAATATTATTAAAAAATTAATAATTAAAAAAAAAAGAATTAATAAAAATATTAAAATGGGTATTATGATAGAAATACCTTCTGTTGCTTTAATTATTAAAGATATTATTAAAGAAGTTGATTTTTTAAGTATTGGTACTAATGATTTAACTCAATATACATTAGCTGTAGATAGAGGAAATAAATTAGTTTCTCATCTTTATAATTCATTATCTCCTTCAATTTTAAAATTAATTAAAAAAATTATTAATGAAGCTCATAAACAAAATAAATATGTAAGTATGTGTGGTGAATTTGCAAGTGATGAAAAAGTTACATTATTATTATTAGGTATTGGTTTAGATGAATTTAGTATGAATTCAAGTTATATACCTTATATTAAAAATATTATTAGAAAAAATAAATTTAAAGATGCTGTTAAAATAGCAAATTTAACATTAAAAAAAATTACTAATAAAGAAATAATAAAATGTATTACTTAATAATATAATTAATGAATTTTATTTTAAAATATTATTATTATTATTATTATTATTATTATTATTATTATTATTATTATTATTATTATTATTATTATTATTATTATTATTATTATTATTATTATAAAATAATTTAAATTATATAAATAATAAATTAAAAAAATTATAAAAATTTATAAAAATTTTGGAGCTGGCGGGATTTGAACCCGCGTCCGTAATTTTTAATAATTATAATACTACATGCTTAGTTTAATTTAATAAATTAAACAAAATATAATAATTATTGTTTTATTAATATTTTATTTTTATATATTAATTTACTTATTTACTAATTTATTATTTTATTAATATTTTATAATTTATTTTTATTATTTAAGCTACTAAAGAATATTTTAAATTTTTTTCTGCAATTATTTATTTGGTTTTTTAACGAGGCCAACCATTCCTCGGCATGCTTTAAAATTTTAAAAATTACGTCGAATCCAAAATCAGCCCCATAATCTTAATTATAATATTTATTTTTAAAAAAATCAAGAAATTTTTAAAATTCGGTTTTTAATTATTTCCCATTCCTTTTTTTTAATATTTTTTCTTTTATCGTATTTTTTTTTTCCTTTTGATAAACAAAGATTTAATTTAATCCAATTTTTTTTCCAATACATACATAATGGGACTATAGTATATCCCTCTCTTTTTATTTTATTAAATAAATATAATAATTCTTTTTTTTTAAGTAATAATTTAATTGAACGAGAAGTTTTAATATTTTTATAAAAATCATTAATTGGTGTAATATTAAAGTTTAATAAATAAGCATTCAAATTTTTAAATTTTATATAACTATTTTCAATATTTAATTTACCTAATTTTATTGATTTTATTTCCCATCCTAAAAATGATATTCCAGCTTCTATTTTTTTTTCTATAAAATATAAAAATTTAATTTTTTTATTATATATAATATATTTTTTTTTTTTTTTAAACATTATTATTTTATAAATAAAATTAAAAATTAATATTTTCTAAAAAATTATATAATTTTTTAATTTTATATTCTTTTAATATAGGTTTAATTAATATATCAAGATTTCCATTTATTATTTCTTCTAAACAATATAAAGTTAAATTAATCCTATGATCAGTAACACGTCCTTTTTGAAAATTATATGTTCTATTTTTTTCAGAACGATCCCCAGTTCCCAATAAATTTTTTCTTTTATTAGATCTTTTTTTATTTTGTTTAAATAATTCTAAATTTTTAATACGTGTAATTAATATTTCAAATGCCTTTGCTTTATTTTTATGTTGTGATCTTTCATTTTGACATTCTACAACAATATTAGTTGGTATGTGTGTAATTCGAATAGCAGAGTCTGTTGTATTTACATGTTGTCCTCCAGCACCTGAAGATTTAAAAGTATCTATTTTAATATTTTCTAAATCTATTTTTTTAAAACCCAAATTTTTTATTTCAGGTAAAATTGCTATTGTGCATGTTGAAGTATGAATACGCCCTTGAGTTTCTGTTTTTGGAATTCTTTGTACTCTATGCCCTCCTGATTCAAATTTTAAATTATTATATACATTTAAACCTGAAATTTTTAAAATTATTTCTTTATATCCTCCATATTCACATATATTTATATTAATTATTTTAATTAACCATTTTTTAATTTCAGAAAAACGGTAATACATACGAAATAATTTTTTTGAAAATAATGAAGCTTCACTACCCCCTATTCCAGAATAAATTTCTAAAAAACAACTATTATTTTTATTAATTTTATTATTATATAAAAAATATTTTAAAAATTTTTTTTCTAATTTTTTAATTTTTATATTATTTAAATTAATTAAATTTTTTTTTCTAATATTTAACCAATTTAATATTAAAAAATTAATTTTTTTTAATTTTTTATATTCTTTTTTAAAAATTTCAAAAATTATTTGATTATTTATTATTATTTTATTATTTAATATTTTTTTTAATTTTTTATAATTTTTACTTAAATTTTTAATTTTTTTAAAATATATTAATTTCATAATTTTTTAACTTTTAAAATTTTAATTTAAAGTTCTCTAAAAATAATTCTACCCTTATTTAAATTATATTTTGTTATTTCAATAGTTACTTTATCACCTGTTAATATACGAATATGATTTTTTCTAATTCTACCTGATATATATGCCATTATTATATTTTTGTTTTCTAATTTTACACGAAACATAGCATTAGGTAGTGTTTCTATTACTATACCTTTAACTTCTATATTTTTAATTTTATTCATTTTATGTAAATTAATTAATTAATTATATAATAAATATAAATTTATTTAATTTTATAATTTGTATAAATATATTTATTTAAATTATATAATTTTAATATATTACTATTAAATTATTTTTACTTTAAAATTATGAATAATTTACTTTATATTTTAAAATTATTTATAAATTTTATTTTTATTTTTTTTTCATTTTTAAAAATAACCCCATTTTTAGTAATAAAAACACCGATACATGAAATTAATTTATTATCATAATAAATTAATGGAATTTTATTTCTTAACCATGGTAAAATTCCTAATTCTTTCCAAATTTTTTTAATATTTAATGAATGTTCTTTACCTATAATATTATATATACCTTTAATTAAAAATTTAATTATTATTTTTTGATTTTTTTGAGGTGCACGTAATATATAACCTTGATTTTTATTAATTTTTAGTTTTCCTATATTATTTGGTAAAATTAATGTTTTATCAATTTCCCAATTTATTTTAATATTTTTAATATTATATATAATAGGTAATAAATATAAATATTTTGAATATTTATTAATTTGATACATTTTAAATTTTATTTTAGATTTAGAATTTATATTTGATAAAGCTATTTCATTCCATATTGTTTTAATATTTTTAAATGTAGGAATTTTAACATTAAATTGATTAATCCATTTTTTAATTATTAAATAACATTTTATTAAATTAATTTTTTTTAAATAATTAATTAATAATGCCCTTTTATTATTTTGAATGTTTAATATTTTTTTTTTAAAAATTTTATTAATTATAAACTCTTGATTAGCACATAAAATAGAACTTTTAAATGTTGAAATATAAAAATTAGGCCATCTTTTATTTATTATAGGTAAAACTTTTAATCTTAAAAAATTACGATCAAATTTTATATTATAATTACTATTATCTATAATATATTTTATTTTATTTTTAAGTATATATTTTTTAATTTTTTCTTTATCAATATTTAAAAAAGGTCTTATTAAATAATTTTTACCTATATTTTTAATAAACGGCATACATGATAATCCAGAAGGACCACTACCTCTTTTTAAAGATAATAAAAATGTTTCACATTGATCTTGTAGATGATGTCCTAATAATAAAATTTCGTCATTTAAAAATTATTTTTTTAAAAATTTTATATCTTAATTTTCTAGCTCTTTCTTCTATATTATTTTTTTTAACAATATTTATATTTTTAATAATTAATTTTATTTTTTTTTTTTTACAAAATAAATAACAATGTTTAACCCAAATATTTGAATTTATATTTAAATTATGATTAATATGTATTGCTCTTATTGATATATTTTTATAAATTTTTTTATTTATTTCAAATAATATTTGTAAAAGCGCAGTTGAATCTAGACCTCCACTATAAGCAATTAAATATTTTTTTTTATTTTTAATAAATTTTTTTACTTTTTTAAATAAATATTCATTATACATTTTATTTAATTAAATAAATAATTATAAATATTATATATTAATTATTTTAAATACTTTAAAATTTTTTAAAAATAATATTTTATTTTAATATTTATAATTATTTATTAAGTTAAATATAAACAAATGTTAATAATAATAATATATTAAAATTTAAATTTATATTATTTTAAGTAAATATAATTATTTATAAATAATATTTAATTAAATTTTTTTTTTTTTGATATTTTTTATATTCAATACATAATTTAGTAATAAATCTTACTTTTAAACACTTAATATCTATTTTCATAAAACACCATTAACAAAAATCAAATTTACCATTTTATTTTTTAAAAATTGGTTTTTTATTTTTTATCAATTTATATTTTATATTATTATTAATTAATTTAAAATTAAATTTTTTTTCTTGTTTTATTTTATTAATTAAATTAGGGAAATTAATATTTTTAAAATAATTATTTTTTAAAGTTCTCTATTTTTTATATATTATTTCATTATACCATAATATTAATATTTTTAAAAATATATCAATTTTTTTTTAATTCATATATTTTATTTTTAATATTATAATTAATTAAAATTATTAATTTTTTAAAATTAAATAATTTAATATATAATTTTTAATTTATATAATTTTATTTTAAATATTTTATAAATTTAAAAATTAATTTATGTAATAAATAATATTATTATATTATAAAATATTTATATTTTAAAATATATTTTAATTATTATTTTTATTAAGGAATTAAAATGGGAAAAATTATTGGTATTGATTTAGGAACTACTAATTCATGTGTAGCTGTTATGGAAAATAATAAAGTACGTGTAATTGAAAATTCAGAAGGTGATCGTACTACACCATCAATTATTGCTTATACTAAAGAAGGTGAAATTTTGGTTGGTCAACCAGCAAAACGACAAGCTGTTACAAATCCTAAAAATACTTTATTTGCTATTAAACGTCTTATAGGACGCCGTTTTCAAGATAAAGAAATTAAACGTGACCAAAATATTATGCCTTATAACATAGTTTCTTCAAAAAATGGTGATGTATGGTTAGATATAAATAATAAAAAAATAGCTCCTCCTCAAATTTCAGCTGAAGTACTTAAAAAAATGAAAAAAACTGCTGAAGAATATTTAGGTGAAATAATTAATGAAGCTGTTATTACTGTTCCTGCTTATTTTAATGATTCACAAAGACAAGCAACTAAAGATGCTGGAAGAATTGCTGGTTTAAAAGTTAAAAGAATAATTAATGAACCAACTGCTGCTGCTTTAGCTTATGGTTTAGATAAAGAAATTGGAAATAGAATAGTTGCTGTTTATGATTTAGGTGGAGGAACCTTTGATATTTCTATTATAGAAATAGATGAAGTTGATGGTGAAAAAACTTTTGAAGTTCTTTCTACTAACGGAGATACACGTTTAGGTGGTGAAGATTTTGATAATCGATTAATTAATTATTTAGTTAAAGAATTTAAAAAAGAACAAGGTATAGATTTAAAAAACGATCCTTTATCAATGCAACGTTTAAAAGAATCAGCTGAAAAAGCAAAAATTGAATTATCTTCGTCACAACAAACTGAAATTAATTTACCTTATATAACTGCAAATTCAAGTGGTCCTAAACATATGAATATAAAAATAACTCGTGCAAAACTTGAATCACTTGTTGAAGATTTAGTAAATCGTACAATTAATCCATTAGAAATTGCATTAAAAGATGCAAAATTATCTATTGAAAATATTCAAGATGTTTTATTAGTTGGTGGTCAAACACGTATGCCTATTATTCAAAAAAAAGTGGCTGATTTTTTTAAAAAAGAACCTAAAAAAGATATTAACCCAGATGAAGCTGTTGCTATTGGTGCAGCAATACAAGGTGGAGTTTTATCAGGTGATGTTAAAGATGTTCTTTTATTAGATGTTACTCCTTTATCTTTAGGTATTGAAACAATGGGTGGTATAATGACTACTTTAATAAATAAAAACACTACTATTCCTACAAAACATAGTCAAATATTTTCAACAGCTGAGGATAATCAATCTGAAGTTACAATTCATATTTTACAAGGTGAAAGGAAAATAGCAAATAATAATAAATCTTTAGGACAATTTAACCTTGATGGTATAAAACCATCTCCTAGAGGTATACCTCAAATTGAAGTGACTTTTGATATTGATGCTGATGGAATACTTCATGTATCAGCTAAAGATAAAAATACATCAAGAGAACAAAAAATTACAATAAAAGCATCATCTGGATTAAAAGAATCAGAAATTAAAAAAATGGTAGATGATGCTAAAATAAACGCTGAATCTGATCGTAAATTTGAAGAACTTGTTCAAATTAGAAATCAAGCAGATCATATTATTCATAGTACAAAAAAACAATTATCTTTAGTTAAAAATAAATTATCAAATGAAGAAGTTAAAAATATTGAAGACTCAATTAAAGAATTAGAAAAAGTAATAAAAGAAGAAGATAAATTAGTTATTGAAAATAAAATTGAATCATTAATGAAAATATCAGATAAATTATTATCTATGTCTCAAGATAAAAATTTTAATTCAAATGATAAAAATAATGTTAATAAAAATTCAGATAAAAAAGAAAATAATATTGTTGATGCTGAATATGAAGAAATTAATAATAAAGATAAAAATAAATAATTTTAAAAAAAAAGTTTTAAATTTTGTTTAAATAAAATTATTGGGTATAGAAAAATCTATACCCATTAATATTTTAATAGGTTTTTAAAATGTCAAAAAAAGATTTTTATGAATTACTTGGAATATCTAGAACTTCAAGTAATAAAGAAATAAAAAGAGCATATAAACGTTTAGCTATGAAATATCATCCAGATAGAAATAAAAAAAAAAATGCAGAAAAATATTTTAAAGAAATAAAAGAAGCTTATGAAATTTTAATTGATGAAAAAAAAAGATCAACATATGATCAATATGGTCATGATGCATTTAATCAATCTTATATTAATAATGATAATTTAAATACTGAAACTAGTTTTAGTGATATTTTTGGTGATGTTTTTGGTGATATATTCGGGGATAATAGTAATCAAAACATTAATAAAGGTTCTGACTTAAAATATAATATAGAATTAAGTTTAGAAGAAATAATTAAAGGTGTTAATAAAAAAATTAATATTCAAACATTAATAAAATGTAATTATTGTAATGGAAAAGGGGCAAAAAAGGGGAGTTTACCTACAATTTGTTTAACATGTAATGGAAATGGTCAAATTCAAATTAAAAGAGGTTTTTTTACATTACAACAAACATGCCCAAATTGTAATGGTTTAGGTAAAATTATTAAAAATATTTGTAATAAATGCAATGGTAATGGAAGAATTAAGAAATTTAAAAGTTTTTCAATTAAAATTCCAAAAAATTTAAAAACTGGTGATAATATTCGAGTTTCAGGTGAAGGTGAAGCAGGTAAAAGAGGTGGAATATCAGGTGATTTATATATTCAAATAAAAGTAAAAGATCATTTTATTTTTAAACGTGAAAATAATAATTTATATTGTGAAATTCCAATTCCCTTTTATATAGCAATTTTAGGTGGTATAATTAAAATACCTACTTTAGAAGGACTTATGAATTTAAAAATACCTTCTGAAACTCAAACTGGAAAAATTTTTCGAATAAAAGGAAGGGGTATAAAATCTGTAAATAATAAATTTAAAGGTGATTTATTATGTAAAATTATTATAGAAACACCTATTAATTTAAATGAAAAACAAAAAAATATACTTTATAATTTTAAAGAAAGTCTTAATAATAAATATATATATAAAAATACACCAAAAATTAATATTTTTAATAAAAATATTGAAAAATTTTATAAAAATTTAAATAATTAAAATAATAATTAATTTTATTGTTTTATATTTTATTATAAAAATATATTTATTATTTAATTTAATTTTTTTAAAAATTTTTTTTTTTAATATATTTTATAAAATATAAATTTTTTTAAAATTTTATAATATTTAAATTAATTAATATTATTTTTTTAAAAAAATTATTTTACCCATTTAGTGTGAAAGGATCCATCTTTGTCATAACGTTTATAAGTATGTGCACCAAAATAATCACGTTGTGCTTGAATTAAATTTGTTGATAATTTTTCACATCTATAATTATCATAATATGAAATAGAAGCACTAAAGGCAGGTATAGGAATACCTATTTGTATTGAATAAGAAATTACATCACGTAATGAATTTTGATAATAATTAATAATTTCTTTAAAATATTTTGTTAATAAAATATTTGAAATATTTGGATTTTTTAAATATTCCTTAATTATATTATGTAAAATTTTAGCTCGTATAATACAACCAGATCTAAAAATTTTTGCTATTTCACTATAATTTAAATTCCATTTATTTTTTTTTGATGCTTTTCTTAATTGTGAAAAACCTTGAGCATAAGAAATGATTTTACCAAAATAAAGAGATTTACGTATTTTTTCAATAAATTTAATTTTATTTTTAATTTTATAAATATTTTTTTTAGGACCTAATAAAATTTTAGAAGCTTGTAATCTTTGTTTTCTTATATGTGATAAATATCTTACAAAAACAGATTGTGTTATTAAACATAAGGGTTCTTTTAAATCTAATGCATCCTTACTCATCCATTTCCCAGTACCCTTATTATCTGCTTTATCTAATATAACATCAATTAAATATTTTTTATTATTATCTTTTTTAATTAAAATATTTTTTGTTATTTCAATTAAATAACTATTTAATTCTCCATTATTCCAATTATTTAAAATTTTACTAATTTCTTTATTATTTAAATTTAGCCCATGTTTTAATATAAAATAAGATTCTGATATTAATTGCATATTACTATATTCTATACCATTATGTATCATTTTAACGTAATGTCCAGAACCATTTTCTCCAATATAATTTACACATGAATTATTTTTATAAACTGCTGCTATTTTTTTAAAAATTGGTAATATTAATTTATAAGCCTTTTTATCTCCCCCTGGCATTATAGCTGGCCCCTTTAATGCTCCTTCTTCACCTCCTGAAATTCCTGCACCTATATAATAAAAACCTTTTTTATTTAATTTTTTATTTATTTTAATACTGTCTTTATAATATGAATTTCCACAATCTATAATTATATCATTTTTATTAATAAATTTAATTAAATATTTTATTACTTCTTTTGTAGCTTTTCCTGGTTTAACTATAATAAAAATTCTTCTAGGTTTTATTATTGATTTTACAAAATTTTTTAATGTATAATATGGTTTTATATTTTTATTAGGATAATTTAAAATAATTTCATTAGTATTTTTTGGTGAACGATTAAATATTGAAACTGTATAACCCTTATTTTCAATATTTAAAGCTAAATTTTTACCCATTACACCCATACCTATAATACCAATTTGTTGTTTAAGCATAAATAAATTCCATAAATAAATATTTTTTTTAATTTAAAAATTTTAAATATTATTTAAAAATTTATTAATTTTAATATAATATTTTTATTAAAGGTTTAATATTATTAAAAAAATTAATTTATTAAGTATTAATTATCGTAAAATTTTTTTTCTTTTAATTATATTAGGGGAAAAATCTTTTAGAGCAAAACAAATAATAAAATATATTTATAGTTTTTATAGTAATAATTTAAATTTAATTAAAAATATTAATAAAAAAATTTTAAAAAAAATTACTAAAATTATATATATATATACTTTAAATATATTTAAAATAAAATATTCATATGATGGAACAATAAAATTTATAATGGGAATAAATAAAAAAATAATTAATACTATTTATATACCTGAAAAAAAAAGATTTACTTTATGTATATCATCTCAAATTGGTTGTTTTGTTGGTTGTAATTTTTGTTATACTGGTAAACAAGGTTTTAATAGAAATTTAAATACATCAGAAATTATTAGTCAAATTTGGAATATTGCAAAATTTATTAAAAAAAAAAACTTAAATTTTATAACAAATATTGTTATAATGGGTATGGGAGAACCATTGTTAAATTTAAAAAATATTATATCTTCAATATTAATTATGCGTGATAAATATTGTTTTAATTTTTCAAAACGTCGAATAACCTTATCAACTGTAGGTATAATTCCAGCATTAAATAAATTAAAAAATTTTGTTGATATAAGATTAGCTATATCATTACATGCTTCAAATGATAAAATACGTAATATTATAATACCATTTAATAAGAAATATAATATTAAAAATATTTTAAAATCAGCTAAAAATTATATTAAAAATTCAAAGGCAAACAAAAATGGTGTTACAATTGAATATGTTATGTTAAATGGAATTAATGATAAATATAAACATGCACATCAATTAGCATTTATTTTAAAAAATATATTATGTAAAATAAATTTAATTCCCTGGAATAAATTTAATAAATCAGAATATAAATGTAGTTCTTATAAAAGAATAAATATTTTTTCTAAAATATTAATAAAATATGGTTTTGTTGTTATTATTAGAAAAAATCGAGGTATTGATATTAATGCTGCTTGTGGACAATTATTTGAAAAAAATATTTAGTTATTAATTTTTTATAATTTAAATTTATTTTTTTTAAAAAATTTTAATAAAATAATTATTTTATTTATAATATATTTTTATAAATTATAATTAAATATATAAAAATTATTATTTTAATAATTTTAAATTTCTGAGAATTTTATGAATAAAAAAATAAAATCTATTCGTGGTTTTAATGATTTTTTACCTATTGATATTTATTTATGGCAAAAAACTGAAAATTTAATTATAAAAATAATTAATTCTTATGGTTATAATGAAATTAGATTACCAATTATTGAAAAAACTAATTTATTTAAACGTGCAATTGGAAATGAAACAGATGTAATTAAAAAAGAAATGTTTACTTTTAATGATCGTAATATGAATAGTATAACTTTAAGACCAGAAGCAACTGTTAGTTGTGTTAGATCAGGTATTGAACATGGATTTTTATATAAAAAAGAACAGCGTTTGTGGTATATTGGTCCTATGTTTCGTTATGAAAGACCTCAAAATGGTAGATATCGTCAATTTAATCAATTAGGAATTGAAGTTTTTGGTTTAATTGGCCCTCAAATAGATGCTGAATTAATTTTAATAATTTCAAGAATATGGAAAAAATTAGGTTTATTAAAATATTTTTCGTTAGAAATAAATACAATAGGATCTATTAAAAGTAGAATTAAATATAATAATGTTTTAATTAATTTTTTTAAAAAAAATATTAAATTATTAAATTCAGAAAATATTGAAAAAATATATAAAAACCCAATACATATATTAGACTCTAAAAATATTAAAATACAAAAATTAATTAAAAAAATACCATGTATTTATAAATATTTAAGTAAAAAATCTAAAATTCATTTTTATAAATTATGTAAAATATTAAAAAATATAGGTATTAAATATAATATAAATAAAAGTATTATCCGAGGTTTAGATTATTATAATTATACAGTTTTTGAATGGGTAACAAAAAATATAAATTTTAAAAGTACTATTTGTGGTGGTGGAAGATATGATAAATTAGTTGAAAATTTAGGAGGTTATAAAACCCCTGCTATAGGTTGCGCAATTGGTCTTGAAAGATTAATATTATTAATAAAAAAAACTAAAAATATTTTAAAATATAATTCAAAAATAAATATTAATATAATTTCATTTAATACTTTTAATATTAAATTTAATGTGATAAAATTAGTTGAATATATTCATAATAAATTGCCAAATTTAAGATTATTTACAAATTATAATAATTTTAATATTAAAAAACAATTAATTAATTCTTGTAAAATGTTTTCAAATTTTGTTATAATAATAGGAGAAAACGAATTATATAATCAAATATTAATTATTAAAAATATAAATAATAAAATACAATTAATATTACCTAAAAATGAAATTATTATATATTTAAAAATATTATTTTTTAAAAAATTATTTTAATTTAATAATATTTTATTTTAAATAATCGGAGTTATATTGATACCTATTATAACAATTATTGGAAGATCAAATGTTGGTAAATCTACTTTATTTAATTATTTATTATGTAAAAAAAAATCTTTAGTAAATAATTCTAAAAATTTAACAAGAGATCGTAATTATGGTTATATTAATATTAAAAATAAAAAATTTTTGATTATTGATACTGGAGGTGTTAATGATTTTAAAAATGAAATACAAATTAAAGTAGCAGCTCAAACTTTTTTATCTATTAAAAATAGTAATATTATATTATTTTTAGTAAATGCTTTTGATGGTTTATTACAAGAAGATAAAATATTTAATAAATATATTTATGAATATAAAAAAAAAATTTTTTTAGTTGCAAATAAAATAGATAAATTAAATTATAAAATAGAAAATTTAAATTTTCACTCTCTTGGTTTAACTAAAGAAATATATCCAATTTCTGCTTACAATGGTTATGGTGTTAATTTTCTTTTTAAAAAAATTTGTTTATTTTTGGAAAAAAAAAAAAGTGGGTTTGTATTTAATAAAAATATTAAAAATAAATATCCAATTAAAATTGCTATTGTAGGTAACTCTAATGTTGGTAAATCTACTTTAATAAATTATATATTAAATGAAGAAAGAATGATTGTACATAATTTACCTGGTACAACTATTGATTTTATTTATATCCCGGTTATTTATAAAAATATTAAATATATTATTATAGATACTCCTGGAATTACAAAAATTAAAAATATAAAAAAAAATATTTTAAATTTAAATAAAGTTTTTAAAATAATTAAAAAATCTGATATAATATTACTTTTAATCGATATTAATAATGGTATATCTAATAAAGATTTATTTTTAATTAATTTTATAATTAAAAATAGCCGTTCTTTAATAATAGTATTTAATAAATTAGATAAAATTAATAAATTTAATTATATTAAAATTAAGAATATTATTGATAATCGTTTAAAATTTGTTAAAAATATTTTAATAAAATTTATTTCAGGATTATATGGGGTAGGAGTAAATAAATTATTTGAATCAATAAATTTAACTTATTATTCTTCTAAAAAAAAAATAAATACATCTTTATTAAATAAAATTATGAATAACGCAATTATAAAACATCAACCTCCGGTATTTAAAGGTCAAAATATAAAATTAAAATACGCACATTTAGGAAGTCATGACCCATTCACTATTGTTATACATGGTAATAAGGTTAAAAATATTTCAAATTTATATAAAAAATATTTAATTAATTATTTTAAAAAATCATTTAACATTTTAGGTACTCAAATTTTATTAAAATTTAAAGAAAATAATAACCCATATTTAAAATAATTTTAAAATTATATAAAATTTAAATAATTTAAATTTTGTAAATAATATTATATATTCTGAGGTGCCTGGATTTGAACCAGGGATGCCGGTATCAAAAACCGGTGCCTTAACCACTTGGCTACACCTCATTTTATACGGGAGACGAGACTTGAACTCGTACACTATATAGTGTCAGATCCTAAATCTGATGCGTCTACCAATTTTCGCCACTCCCGTATTAAATAGCTACGACAGGATTTGAACCTGTGACCTCATCATTATGAGTAATGTGCTCTAACCAACTGAGCTACGTAGCTATTAAAATTTTTAAATATTCAACATTAATTATATTATAATATTTATAAATAATCAAGTTTATATTTTAAATATTAAATAAAAATTAAAATTAAATTTAATTAATATTTAAATTATTTAAAAAGGAATTTTAATGAATAATATAGGTATTTTTTATGGAAGTGATACAGGTAATACAAAAAAAATAGCTAAAATTATACAAAAAAAAATTAATAAAAATTCGAAAATTTATAATATATCTAATGTTAATAAAAAAACAGTTGAATTTTATAATATATTATTATTTGGTATACCTACTTGGTATTATGGAGAACCTCAAAATGATTGGTATAATTTTTTTCCTATACTTAAAAAAATTAATTTTAATAATAAATATGTTGCATTATTTGGTTGTGGAGATCAAGAAGATTATTCTGAATATTTTTGTGATGCTATGAAATGTATTTATGATATTATATATCCATTAAAAGCGAATATAATAGGATATTGGGAAAATTCGGGATATTTTTTTGAAAAATCAAAAAGTTTGTTAAATAATAATAAATTTATAGGATTAGCAATTGATGAAGATAGACAACCAAAATTAACTAATATTAGAATTAATAAATGGATAATTAATTTAAAAAAAGATTTAAAATTAAATAATATAATTATTTAATTTATTAATATTATTTTATTTAAATAAATGACCCATTTTTTTTTTTTTAATTTTTAAATATTTTTTGTTTTTAGAATTAAGTCCTGTTACTAAAGGTAATCTTTCAGTAACTGTAATTCCATATTTAATTAAAATTTTTATTTTTTTAGGATTATTTGTTAATAAACGAATTTTATATACATTAATTAATTTAAACATATCAGCACATAAAGAAAAATCTCTTTCATCATCTGCGAATCCTAATTTATGATTAGCTTCAACTGTATCTAAACCTTTATCTTGTAAAGAATAAGCTTTTATTTTATTTAATAATCCAATATTTCTTCCTTCTTGTCTATGGTATAATAAAACCCCACTACCCTCTTTTTTAAACTTTTTAAACGCATATTTTAATTGAAAACCACAATCACATCTTAAACTAAATAAAGCATCTCCTGTTAAACATTCAGAATGTATCCTAGATAATACTGATTTTTCTTTTTTAATATCCCCTAATATTAAAGCTAAATGATCTTTTCCTGATTTTAATTCTTTAAACCCAATCATCATAAATTCCCCCCAAGGGGTTGGGAGTTTAGTTTCAGCAACTTTTTTGATTTGCATAATTTTCAATTTATAATATTATATATAATTAAATTAATATTTGTAAAATTTAATTTTAAAAAGCATTTTATTTTAATTATTTTATATACTTAATTATTATTTTATAAATGTTTTGCATAATTATTATAATATTTTTAAAATATTTAAATTTAATTTATTAAATTATGAGAAATATATGATTTTAAATAATATTAAAAAAGTTATTGTTGGTATTTCAGGTGGTGTAGATTCATCTATTGCTATTTATATTTTAATAAAAATGGGTTATGAGGTAATAGCAATTTATATGAAAAATTGGGATAATAATATTAAAAAATGTAATTTTAATAAAGATTTATATGATTCAAAAAAAGTTTGTTATAAATTTAATGTAATTTTAAAAAAAATTAATTTTTCAACAGAGTATTGGGAGAATGTTTTTGTTTTTTTTTTAAAAGAATATAAAGCCGGGAATACTCCTAATCCTGATATTTTATGTAATAAAGAAATTAAATTTAAAATATTTTTTAATTTTGCTATTAATAATTTAAAATCAGATTATATAGCAACAGGTCATTATTCTTATATTAAAAAAATAAAAAATATTTTTTATCTTTTAAATTCATTTGATAATAATAAAGATCAAAGTTATTTTTTACATAATTTAGAATTTAAAAAATTAAAAAAAATTTTATTCCCAATTTGTTTTCTTAAAAAAAAAGAATTACGTTATATTGCTAAAAAACTTAAATTAATTAATTATGATAAAAAAGATTCAACAGGAATTTGTTTTATAGGTAAAAAAAATTTTAATAATTTTATAAATTCTTTTTTATATATAAAACCAGGTTTTATAATTACTAAAAATAATCAAATTATTAATACTCATAAAGGTATTATATATTATACTATAGGACAAAGAAAGGGTTTATGTATTGGTAGTATTAATAAAAATAAAAACCCTTGGTATGTAATTGAAAAAATTCAAAATAATTTAATTATTGTTCAAAATAAAAAACATTATTTATTAAATTCTAAAAATTTAGTTGCAAAAAAAATTTATTGGAATATAAATAAAATTTTATTAAAACCTTTAATATGTTTTATTAAAATAAGATATAAACAAAAATATAATATTTGTATTATTATACCTATTGATTCTAAATATGTTATTATTTATTTTAAAAAACCAATTATATCTATAACTAAAGGTCAATTTGTCGTATTCTATTTAAATAAATTTTGTTTAGGAGGTGGTATAATTGAATTCAAAACATTTTGATTATTTTAAATTTTATTATTATTTATTAAATACATTTATAATTTAGTTATTTTAAATTTTTTTTATTAATTTATATATATATATATAAATAAATTATTATTTTAAAATTATTATATTGGATATTTAAATGAATAATTGGGTTATTGGAAAAGTTTTAAAAATTAAAAAATATTATAATAAATTATTTAAAATTTTTATTAAAGCTTCTATTAATAAATTTATATCTGGTCAATTTACAAAAATTGCTTTTATAAAAAAAAAAAAAATTATTAATCGTGCATATTCATTTGTTAATTCTTCTAATAATTTAATTTTAGAATTTTATATTTTATTTATCCCTAATGGTAAATTAAGTTATAAATTATTTAATTTAAAAATTGGGTCAAAAATATTAATATCAAATAAATCATTTGGAGTTTTTATATTAAAAAAGATACCTAATTGTGATACATTATGGATGATTAGTTCTGGTACTGGTATAGGACCTTATTTATCAATATTAAGAGAAAATAAAAATTTAGAAAGATTTAAAAATTTAATTTTAATTAATTCTAATAAATTTATTAAAAATTGTAATTATAATTTTGAAATTAAAAAATTAAGAGATAATTATTATGGTAAATTAAGAGTTTTAAATATTATTAGTCAAGAAAATATTTACGGAACTTTAAAAGGACGTATTAATAATCTTATATATAATGGAATTTTAGAAAAAATTATTGGTTTAGGTTTAAATTATAAAAAAAGTCATATTATGCTTTGTGGAAATCCTTTAATGATAAAAGAAACTAAAAATATATTATTAAAATTACGAAATATGGATATATATAAAAATAATATAACAATTGAAAGATATTGGTAAATTTAAAGTAATAATTATTTAATTATTAATAATATTTTAAAATATATATTTTAAGCTATTCATATATGGATATAATATTTTAGGTATTTCAATTTTACCATCTTGTTTTTGATAATTTTCTAAAATTGCAGCTAATGTTCTACTAATAGCTAAACCTGAACCATTTAAAGTATGTACATATAATTTTTTATTTTTATTTTTATATTTAGTATTCATACGTCTTGATTGAAAATCTAAAATATTTGAACATGATGAAATTTCGCAATATTTTTTTTGTGATGGCATCCAAACTTCTAAATCATATGTTTTTGATGAACTAAAACCTAATTTTTTTGCACATATTAAAATTTTTCTATATGGTAAATTTAATAATTTTAAAATTTTTTCTGCATGTTTTGTAATTTCTTCTAAAACATTTTTAGAAAATTTATTTGTTACTATTTGAACCATTTCTACTTTATCAAATTGATGCATTCTAATTAAACCTTTATTTTTTTTACCATATGATGAGTTTTCTGCTCTAAAACAAGGGGTATGAGTTATTAATTTAATAGGTAATTTTTTCTTTTCTATAATTTTATTATTAAATAAATTAGTTAGTGGTATTTCTCCTGTTGGTATTAAAGTATATTTATTTTTTTTATTTAATTTGTTATAAAATTTGACATGTAGTAAATTTTTATTAAATTTAGGTAATTGTCCAGTACAATATAAAGTTTTTTTATTTACTAAATAAGGAACATAAATTTCAGTATAACCATGTTTTTCAGTGTGTAAATCTATCATAAATTGAATAAGTGCTCTATGTAATTTAGCAATTTTATTTTTCATTATTACAAAACGTGAACCACTTAATTTTATTGATGTTTTAAAATCTAAACCATTAAGGTTTTTTCCAATTTCAATATGATTATTTATTTTATATTTTTTTTTAATAGGTTTACCCCATAATTTAATTATTTTATTTTTAATATTTTTTTCATTTAAAATTGAATTATCTGGTAAATTTGGTATAATTGATAAATATTTTATTAAATTTATCTTACAATTTTCTAAAATTTTTTTTTTATTTTTAATATTTTTTTTTTTAATATTTTGTTTATTTTTTTTTTTTGTTTGTAATTTTTCTATTTTTAATTGTATTATTTTTTTATATTTTTTTTTAAAAATTAATAATTCTATATTTAAAATAAAATTTTTAAATTTTAATTTTTTCTTTGTTTTTATTAAATAATTATATTTTAATAAATCTTGATTTATCATTTTTTTTTCCTTTAACATACCTGTAAGGATATTTATATAATAATAATATATATTTATATAATATATTATTTTATTTTAAGGTGCATAAATGATTAACTGTAAAAATTTAAATATATTTAATAAAAAAAAAAAAGTTTTAATAAAACCAGTTTTTTATATATTAAGTGCTATTGCAGTTTCTCATTTTTTTAATGATTTAATTCAATCTTTATTATTATCTATTTATCCTATTTTACAAAAAAATTTTAGACTTAATTTTGGTCAAGTTGGTTATATTACACTTACTTATCAATTAACAGCATCTTTATTGCAACCTATTATTGGTTTTTATATTGATAAATATCCTCAACCTTATTCTTTATTAATAGGTATGAGTTTTATGTTTTTAGGGTTATTGTTACTTTCTTTTGCTAAAGTTTTTTTATTAGTATTAATAGCAGCTGCATTAGTAGGAACTGGTTCTTCAATTTTTCACCCTGAATCAGCTAGAGTTGCTAGTATGGCTTCAGGTGGTAAATATGGTTTAGCACAATCCTTATTACAAGTTGGTGGAAATTTTGGTAGTGCTTTTGGTCCATTATTTGCTGCAATTATTATTGTACCTTATGGTATTAAAAATATTTTATGGTTTACTTTAATAGCTATAATATCTATGATAATTTTATTTAATGTAGGAAAATGGTATAAAGAAAAACATTATAATAATATTATAAAAAAAATTGCTAATAATAAACTTGATCTTTCAATAAAAAGAATTATTTATTCAATGACAATTTTATTTCTATTACTTTTTTCTAAATATTTTTATCTTACTAGTATAAGTAGTTATTATACATTTTTTTTAATACATAAATTTGGGGTTTCTGTACAAAATGCTCAAATGCATTTATTTATGTTTTTATTTTCTATTACTTTAGGAAGTATGGTTGGTGGACCTTTAGGAGATAAATTTAGTAGAAAATATGTTATTTTAATTTCTATTTTTGGAGCTACTCCTTTTACAATTATTTTACCTTATGTATCTTTAACATGGATAGGATTTTTATCAATGATTATCGGTTTTATAATGGCTTCTGCTTTTTCTTCAATTTTAATATATTCACAAGAATTAATTCCAGGAAAATTTGGTACAATTTCTGGTATTTTATTTGGATGTGCTTTTGCAATTAGTGGTTTAGGTGCTGCTGCGTTGGGATATATTGCGGATTTTACTAGTATTAACTATGTTTACAAAATATGTTCATTTTTACCTCTAATAGGTATTTTTGCGATTTTTTTACCTCAAACTTTTTTAAATTATAATTATAAATTTATAAAAAAATAATTTTTTTTTAAAAAATATTTAAATATAATATTTTAATATTTAACAATTAATATTTTATTTTAAAACTAAATAATTTTTATTATTTTAAGTTTTATATTTAATAAAATTATTATTTTTAAATTTTTTTTTTTTTAAAAATAATTTAATATGAAAGAAATAATATATGGGATACATACTATTGAAAAATTATTATATTCTTCTCCTAAAAGATTTATTAAAGTTTTTATTTTTAAAAATAGAAATGATTTAAAATTTAAAAATATTATTAATAATTTTAATAGAAATAATATTTTAATAAAATTTTGTAATAAATTTTTTTTAAATAAAAAAATTAATAAATTAAATCATCAAGGTATTATTGCTGAAATATATAAATTAAAAAAATATTCTGAAAAAAATATTTATAATATTTTAAAAAATATAAAAAAACCGTTATTGTTAATTTTAGATTGTATAACTGATCCTAGAAATTTAGGATCTTGTATAAGAAACGCTTATGCAGCTGGTGTAAATATAATTATTATACCTAAAAAAAATTCAGCTAAATTAAGTTCTTTAGTTAAAAAAGTTTCTTGTGGTGCTTGTGAGAATATATTTATAATTAGTGTAATTAATTTATCTAGAACTTTAATTTTTTTAAAACAAATGAATATTACTATAATAGGAACAACACATAAAACTAATAATATTTTATATAATGTTAATTTTAATATCCCCTTAGCTTTAGTTTTTGGAAGTGAAGATAAAGGATTACGCAAATTAACAACTAAAATTTGTAATAAATTAATTAGTATTCCAATTAAAGGTAATATTTCTTCACTTAATGTATCTGTTGCAACAGGTATAGTATTATTTGAAGTTATACGTCAACGATTTTATTTATAAATAATTATAAATATTTAATTTAAAATAACTTGATTTTTTTAAAATATTATATATAATTTTATTTTTAATATTTTAATGGAGAATATTAATGATTAATAATGAACATATTTTTCAACATACTAAAAAAATTTTATCCTTAGTACCAATAGTTTCGGAAAAAACTTTAAACGGAGAAAGATCTTACGATATATTTTCTCGTTTATTAAAAGATCGAATTATTTTTTTAACTGGTATAATAGATGATTATGTTGCTAATTTAATTACAGCACAATTATTATATCTTGAATCAGATAAATCAGAAAGAGATATTTATATGTATATAAATTCACCTGGAGGTATTATAACATCTGGAATGTCAATTTATGATACTATGCAATTTATTAAATCAGATATTAGTACTATGTGTATAGGACAAGCATGTTCAATGGGGTCTTTTTTATTAATGTCAGGTGCAAAAAATAAACGTTTTTGTTTACCAAATTCTTCAATAATGATACATCAACCATTAGGTGGTTATCAAGGTCAAGCGAGTGATATTGAAATACACGCAAAAGAAATTTTAAAAATTAAAAATAATTTAAATAGATTAATTTCAAAACATACTGGTCAACCTATTGAAAAAATTAATTTAGATACAGAACGTGATTATTTTATGACTTCAGAAGAAGCATTAAATTATGGTATAATTGATAAAATTTTTACACATCGTGAATAATTTTATTTTATAATATTAGTATTTGCATTTACTAATATTTTATTTTAGAATATTATTATTTGCATCTACTAATATTTTATTTTAGAATATTATTATTTGCATTTACTAATATTTTATTTTAGAATATTAGTATTTGCATCTACTAATATTTTATTTTAGAATATTAGTATTTGCAAATACTAATATTTTATTTTAAAATGTTAGTATTTGCATTTACTAATATTTTATTTTAAAATATTAGTATTTACATTTATTAATATTTTTTAAAGGTTATTAAATGATAAGGAAATATAAAAAAGAGGATTTTATACCAAATTGTTCTTTTTGTGGTGATAATCAAATAGCGTTATATATTTTAATTTATGGTCCTTCAGTTTATATATGCGATTTATGTGTTAGTATTTGTAATGAAATAATATTTAAAGAATTTGAAGAATATTTAAATATTAAAAAAAAAAAAACTGATTTACCAGTTCCATACAAAATATGTGCGCATTTAAATAATTATATAATTGGACAAAATGAAGCTAAAAAAATTTTATCTGTTGCAGTTTACAATCATTATAAACGTTTAAAAAATAATTCAGACCCTAATGTTCTTGAACTTAAAAAAAGTAATATTTTATTAATTGGACCAACTGGTAGTGGAAAAACTTTATTAGCTGAAACTCTCGCTAATTTTTTATATGTACCCTTTGCAATAGCAGATGCTACTACTTTAACTGAAGCAGGTTATGTTGGAGAAGATGTTGAAAATATATTACAAAAACTTTTAAGTAAATGTAATTTTGATGTTAATGCAGCGCAACACGGGATTATTTATATAGATGAAATTGATAAAATAGCTCGTAAATCAAATAACCCTTCAATTACAAGAGATGTTTCCGGAGAGGGAGTACAACAATCATTATTAAAAATAATTGAAGGTACAATAGCTTCAGTTCCACCTTTAGGGGGTCGTAAACATCCTCAACAAGAATTTATTCAAATTGATACATCAAAAATATTATTTATATGTGGTGGATCATTTGCAGGGTTAGAAAAAATATTAGAACAAAGAATTAATAAAAATACAGGTATTGGGTTTGTTGCAAATATTAAAAAAAATATCAATGAAATTAAAAAAAATTCATTATTCCCAAATGTTGAACCTAATGATTTAATACAATTTGGTCTTATTCCTGAATTTATTGGAAGAATACCAATAATTGCAACACTTAATGATTTAGATGAAAAAACATTAGCAAAAATTTTGAGAGAACCTAAAAATTCAATAATTAAACAATATCAAATTTTATTATATATGGATAATGTAAATTTAATATTTACTGATTGTGCGTTAATTGCTATTGCAAAAAAAACAATTAAAAGAAAAACTGGTGCAAGAGGGTTAAGAACTATTGTTGAAAAAATATTATTAAATATTATGTATGATTTACCATCAATAAAATATAAAAATATTTCTTTAATTATAAATAAACAAGTTATTTTAAAACTTAAAAAACCTAAATTAGTTTATAAATATTAAATATTAAATATTAATATATTTATTAAATATTTTTAATTTTTTTATAAAATAATAATTAGATAAATTTTTAAAATTTTAAGTTTATTATTTTAAAATAAAATAAATATATATTATAATATTTTTTTATTAATAATATAAGGAATTATAATTGTCAAATTTTATAAGAAAAACAAAAATAATAGCAACTCTTGGACCTACTACTGATAAAAATAATAATTTAGAAAAAATAATAATAGCAGGAGTTAATGTAGTAAGACTTAATTTTTCTCATGGTTCTTTAGAAGATCATAAAATTAGAGCGAAAAGGGTTAAAGATATATCAAAAAAACTAGATAAATATATAGCTATTTTAGTAGATTTACAAGGACCTAAAATTAGGATTTCTTCTTTTAAAAATGGTTTTATTAAATTAAATGTTGATAATATTTTTATATTAGATTATGATTTACCAAAATATGAAGGTAATATAGAAAGAGTAGGTTTTAAATATAAAAATTTAATAAATGATGTTATCCCTGGGGATATTCTTATTTTAGATGATGGGCATATTCAAATTAAAGTTATAAAAATTAAAGAAAATAAAATATTTACAAAAGTAATTTTAGGTGGTTTATTATCAAATAATAAAGGTATTAATAAATTAGGTGGAGGAATTTCAGCAAAAAGTTTAACTGATAAAGATAAAATGGATATTATTATAGCATCTAAAATAGGTGTTGATTATTTAGCAATTTCATTTCCTCGTAGTAGTTCTGATTTAAATGAAGCACGTTATTTATCTAATAAAGCAGGGTGTAAAGCTAAAATTATTTCTAAAATTGAACGTGCAGAAGTAGTATATAATGATAAAATTTTAGATGATATTATAATGTCATCTGATGCTGTAATGGTTGCACGAGGAGATTTAGGTGTTGAAATTGGAGATCCTGAATTAATTGGAGTACAAAAAAAAATAATAAATAGAGCTAGATTTTTAAATAGAGCAGTTATTACCGCAACTCAAATGATGAATTCAATGATTTATACTCCAATTCCAACACGCGCTGAAGTTATGGATGTTGCTAATTCTGTTATAGATGGTACAGATGCTGTTATGTTATCTGCAGAAACAGCAACAGGTAAATATCCTATTGAAACTGTTAGAACTATGTCTAATATATGTATAGGTGCTGAAAAAATTCCAAGTTTTAATGATTATAAAAAATTTTTAAATATTCAATTTAATTGTATATCTGATGCAATTGCAATTTCAGCTGTATATATAGCAAATCATTTAAAAGGAGTTACTGCAATTATAACTATGACTGAATCTGGTCGTACTTCATTTATGATGTCTCGTATGATTTCAGATATTCCAATTTTTGCTGTTTCATGCCATAAAAATACTTTAAGATTAGCTTCTTTATATAGAGGGGTAACCCCAATATATTATAGTAATAAAAATAAAAATAATTGTATTTTAATTATTAAAAATATTATTAAATATTTATATACTAAAAAAATATTATTAACTGGAGATTTAGTTGTTGTAACTTCTGGAGATATTATAGGTACTACTGGTAATACTAATACAAGTAGAATTTTATATGTAAAATAATTTTATTAAAACTTTTATTTATAAATATTATAAATATTTTATAAATTTATTAATTTTTTAAAATAAAATAAAATATTAATTAAATAATAAATATAATAATATTTAAATTATTAATTTAACTAAAAAAAATATTTAAAATATATAATTTATTAAATATAAAATGTATAGTTATTAAATTAAATTATAATATTATTAATTATTTTAAAATATTTAAATAATTTATAATTAATTATAATTTTTATTTTAATTTTATTTAATAAATATTTTTATAAATTTAATAAAATTATTTAAATTAAAAAATATTTTATTAATGTTATTTAGTTATATTATGATTAAAAAATTTAATAAAATTTTTAAAAAAGTTTTTAAAAAAATAAATATTAAACCTGGTTTATTAATAAAAGGTTATGTAATATCTATTAGTAAAGAATTAGTATTTATAGATGTTGGTTTAAAATCCTTAGCAACTATTTTAATAAAAGAATTTAAAAATAAAAAAAAAAAAATAGATATTAAATTAGGTGATAAAATTGATGTAATTTTAGAATGTATAGATAATGGTTTTGGAAAAACAATATTATCTTATGAAAAAGTTGAACATAATAAGGAATGGTTAATTTTAAAAAATGCTCTTAAAAATTCAATAAGTATGTTTGGTTTTATAAATGGTCGTACAAAAGGGGGATTTAATATTAAATTAAATAATATAAAAGCTTTTTTACCTGGATCACTTGTTGATATAAAACCCGTTAAAGATATAACATATTTAGAAGGAAAAAAATTAGAATTTAAAATTATTAAATTAGATAAAAAAAGAAATAATATTGTAGTTTCTCGTAAAGCTGTTATTAAACTTGAATATAATTCTATTAAAAAAAAAACTATAAAATTAATTAAAGAAGGTGTTATTATTAAAGGAGTTGTTAAAAATTTAACTGATTATGGTGCGTTTATTAATATAGGAGGATTAGATGGTTTATTACATATTACGGATATGTCATGGAAAAGAATAAGGCATCCAAGTGATATTGTTAATATTGGAGATGTTATTATTTTAAAAATAATTAAATTTAATAGTTTAAATAAACGTATATCTCTAGGTTTAAAACAAAGATCTTTAGATCCTTGGAATAATATTATTATTCGTTATCCTAAAGGTTCTATAACAAAGGGTAGAGTTAGTAATTTAACTAATTATGGGTGTTTTGTTAAATTAGAAGATGGAGTTGAAGGTTTAGTTCATACATCAGAAATGGAATGGAAAAAAAAAAATATTAATCCATATAAATTTATTAAAATTAATAAACAAATAAATGTTATGATTTTAAATATTGATACTAAAAAAAGAAGAATATCATTAGGTATTAAACAATGTAAAATTAATCCTTGGAAATTTTTTCATATTAAAAAAGAAACAAAATGTTATGTTAATGGTATTATTAAATCTATTACTGATTTTGGTATTTTTGTTGGTTTATTTGATGGTATTGATGGATTAATACATTTAACTGATATTTCTTGGGATATAATAAATAAAAAAAATATAAATAAATATAAAAAAGGGGATAAAATTAAAAGTATTATTTTACAAGTTAATGTTATACGTGAACGTATATCACTTGGAATTAAACAACTTAATATAAATAATTTCAGTAAATTTTTAACTATATATAAAAAAAATAATTTTATATATTGTAAAATTATTTTAATAAAAAAAAAAAAAATTAAAATAAATTTAGGAAATAAATTAATAGGATATTTAAATATTATTAAAAATAATATTTTTAATTTATTTAATAATAAAAAAATAATAAAATTAAATTTTTTAAAAATTCTTAAAAAAAAAATAGTAATTTTAACATTATTTTAATATTTTTAAAATATTAAATTTTAAAAATAAATTTGAATATTTCATAAATTTAAAAAATTATGTTTTTTTCAATTGATTTTGGTATTAAAAAAATTGGATTATCAATTGGACAAAGAATTACTAAAACTATATCTTTATTAAAACCTTTAAAAATAAATAATAGTAAAATTAATTGGTTTAAAATTAAATATTTACTTAAATATTGGAATCCTAATTTAATTATTATTGGTTTACCAATAAACAATAATAAAAATCGATTATTTTTTTTTTTAATTTTGAAATTTTCTATTATTTTTAATAAAAAATATAATATAAAAATTTTATTTCATAATGAATTTTTAAGTACATTAGAAGCAAAAAATTTTTTTTTAATTTATAAAAAAAAATTTAAAATTAATAACATTTATATTGATTCAATATCTTCTAAATTAATTTTAAAAAGTTGGATTATAGATAATTTATAATAATTATTAATGTTAAATTTTTTATTTATATTAATAAAATAAATATATAATTAAATATTTTTTTTTTCCATTATATTAAAAAACTCTTTATTAGTTTTAGTCATTGATAATCTTTTAGATAAAAATTCAATTGCATCTGTTTCATCCATCATATTTACTATTTTTCTTAAAATCCACATTTTTTTAAGTTCTTCAATTGTTGTTAATAATTCTTCTTTACGAGTTCCAGATCTATTATAATTTATAGCTGGAAAAACTCTTTTATCTGATATTCTTCTTGATAAATGTAATTCCATATTTCCTGTCCCTTTAAATTCTTCATAAATCACTTCATCCATTTTTGATCCAGTATTTATTAAAGCAGTAGCTATAATAGTTAAGCTACCTCCCTCTTCTACATTTCTAGCTGTTCCAAAAAATCTTTTAGGTTTATGTAAAGCTTTTGAATCTATACCTCCCGTTAATATTTTTCCCGATACTGGAGCTATTGAATTATATGCACGTGCTAATCTTGTAATTGAATCTAATAAAATAATAACATCATTTTTTTGTTCTACTAATCTTTTAGCTTTTTCTAATACCATTTCGGAAATATAAATATGTCTAGATGCAGGTTCATCAAAAGTTGAAGCTATAATTTCTCCTTTAACTAATCTTAACATTTCTGTTACTTCTTCTGGACGTTCATCTATTAATAAAACAATTAAAAAACAATCTGGATGATTATGTACAATACTTTGTGCAATATTTTGTAGTAACATTGTTTTACCTGCTTTTGGAGGGGCAACAATTAACCCCCTTTGTCCTCTTCCAATTGGTGAAGCTAAATCTAAAATACGAGAAGTTAAATCTGAAATTAAACCATTTCCTTGTTCCATAATAAGTTTTTTATTTGTATGTAATGGTGTTAAATTTTCAAAAAAAATATTTTTTTTTTTAAATTTCGGTTTTTCCCCATTTATTTCTTTTATTTCAGATAGTGCCGGGAAAAGACCTTTTTTAACATCGTAATTAATTTTACCAGTAATTGAATCACCCGTTCTTAATTTAAATTGTTTTATTATATTGTGTGATACATAAATATCATTATTACTAGATACATAAGAATTATTTATAGATCTTAAAAATCCATATCCTTTTTTAAATAATTCCAAAACACCATGTTTATAAATATTTGTAAAATTTTTTCTATAATTTCTAAAAATAGGTAAATACTTTTTTTTTTTAAACATTTTTAAAATTCCATATTTTAAATATGTTATAAAATTATTTATTATATTTTTAAAATATAATGAATAATAAGTAAATAATTATTAAATGTATTTATAAAATACTTTAAATATAATATATTTTATTAATTTATTTAAATATTTAATTTAAAATAATTTTATAAATTTTTAAATATAAAATCTTTTATTTTTTCTTTAGAAGTAACTCCAATTATTTTTCCTATAATTATTTTTTGTTTAAATAAAATTAGTGTGGGAATACTTCTAATGTTATATTTTTGTAAAAATTCTGGATTTTTTTCAATATTAATTTTAGCAATTATTATTTTATTTAAAAAATCTTTAGATAATTCTTTTAAATTATTAGAAATTATTTTACATGGACCACACCATTCTGCCCAAAAATCTACTAATACAGGACATTTTGATTTTAAAACATTTAAATTAAAATTATTTTTATCTACTATAATAATATTTTTCATATATTCCTTATTTAATTAATAATTTATTTATATTTTATTTTTATATGTATTAATAATTTATTATATATTCCGCTAAATCTAAAACTTTACTTGAATATCCTATTTCATTATCATACCATGAAATAAGTTTTATAAATTTATCATTTAATACAATACTTGCATTTGCATCAAATACTGATGTTAATGTTTCACCATTAAAATCAGAAGATACAACATCATCTTCTGTATATCCTAAAATTCCCTTCATTTCATTATTTGAAGCATTTTTAATAACTTTTTTTATATTTTCATAATTTGTTGATTTTTTAAGTCTAACAGTTAAATCAATTACTGATACATTAGGTGTTGGTACTCTAAAAGCCATTCCTGTTAATTTACCTAATAGTTCTGGTATAACAATTCCTACAGCATTTGCTGCACCAGTAGAAGCAGGTATTATATTTTGTATTGCTCCTCGACCAGCTCTCCAATCTTTATTTGAAACGCCGTCAACTGTTTTTTGAATTGCTGTTGTTGAATGAATTGTTGTCATTAAACCTTCTATTATTTCAAAATTATCATTAATTATTTTTGCTAATGGTGCTAAACAATTTGTAGTACAAGATGCATTTGATATAATTTTTTGTCCAGAATATTTATTAAGATTAACACCGCATACAAACATTGGAGTTTTATCTTTTGGTGGCGCTGTTAATATTACTTTTTTAGCTCCTGATATAATATGTTTATGTAAAATTTCAGAGTCTAAGAAAATTCCAGATGATTCTATAACAATATCTACTCCAATTTCCCCCCAAGGTATATTTTTTGGATTTTTTTCAGAAAAAATATTTATTTTTTGGTTATTTACAAAAATTTGATTTTTTATAATTTTTATTTTTTTATTAAATTTTCTATGTGTTGAATCATATTTTAACATATAAGCAATATAATTTGTATTTAATAAATCATTTATTGCTACAACTTTAATATTTTTTCTATTTTGTGCTAAACGAAAAATCATTCTTCCAATTCTACCGAAACCATTTATTCCTATTTTAATATTCATAAAATTCCATTAATTTTATTTTTTATAAAATATCTTAATATATTTTAAATTATTTTATTTTTTAAAATATTAATTATTTAAATCTTAATATAAAATATAAAAATGTCAATTTTAAATTTATTATTATTATTTATTAAATAATTCTTTTAAAATATTTAATTCTATTTTACTTGGAGCATTTGTCATTAAACATTTAGCAGATGTTGTTTTTGGAAATGCAATAACATCGCGAATATTTTTTGTGTTTGTTAATAACATAACTAATCTATCTAAACCAAAGGCTATACCTGCATGATATGGTACACCATATTTAAATGCATCTAATAAAAAATTTAAATTTTTAATATTATATTTTTTAATATTAAGAATATCAAAAATTTTTTTTTGTATTTTTCTATTGTTAATTCTTACAGAACCGCCGCCAATCTCATGTCCGTTTATTATCATATCATAAGAATTACTATAAAAAGATATTGGATTATTAATTAAATTATCAATATTGTTTATATATGGATTTGAAAAAGGATTATGTTTAGAATTTATTTTATTATTTTTATCTTTTTTAAATAAAGGAAAATTTATAACCCATAATGTTGACCAATCATTTAAATTTATTAAATTTAATATATTACCTATTTTTTTACGTAAATTACCCATTATATTATAAATATTTTTGTTATTATTACTTCCTATTATTATTATATCTCCATTTTTTGATTTAGTACGTTTAAATATTAATTCTAATATTTTTTTATTTAAAAATTTTAAAGCATTACCTTTAATACCATTCAAATTTTTAGATATATTATATATTTTAAACCATAGTAAATTATTATTATTTATAATTTTATTATAATTTAAAATTTTAATAACATTTTTATTTTTAATATTAGGTATTTTAAGACCAATAATGCTATTATTATTATTATAAAATTTTTTAGGTAAATATTTTAATAAATTTGTTTTAATAAATATATCTTTTAAATCTATTAATTCTATTGGATTACGTAAATCTGGTTTATCAGACCCATAACGTCTTAATGCTTCTGAAAATGTAATTATTTTAAATTTACTAATATTAATTTTATTAATTTTTAAAAATAAATTACAAATCATTTTTTCCATTAATTTTATTAATTTTTTAGAATTTAAAAAAGAAGTTTCTATATCAATTTGTGTAAATTCAGGTTGACGATCTGATCTTAAATCTTCATCTCTAAAACATTTAATTATTTGATAATAACGATCAAATCCTGATATCATAAGTAATTGTTTAAAAATTTGAGGAGATTGTGGTAATGCATAAAATTTGCCTTTATTAATTCTACTAGGAACTAAAAAATCTCTAGCACCTTCTGGGGTTGATTTAGTTAATATTGGTGTTTCAATTTCAATAAAATTATTTTTATTTAAATAATTTCTAATATAATTACATATTTTAGATCTTATTTTAAAACGTTTAATCATTTCTGGTTTTCTTAATTCAAGGTATCTATATTTTAAATTTATTTCTTCTAAATTTTTTTTATTAAAATTTAATGGTATTTTTTTTGAAGTATTTATTATATTTAAAAAATTACAGAAAATTTCTATTTTTCCTGTTTTAATTATTTTATTAATTTGTTTAAATGGGCGTTTACAAACAATACCATTAATTTGAATACAAAATTCATTACGTAATTTTAAAGCTTTATTAAAGATAGTTTTATTAATAGAATTAAATACAATTTGAACTATACCTTTACAATCTCTTATATCAATAAATATTAAATTACCAAAATTTCTTATTTTATTAACCCAACCACATAAAGTTACATTTTTATTAATATGTGATATATTTAAATTTCCACAATATTCAGTACGCATATAATTCCTCTTAAAATAAAAATATAATTTAATATTTTTAATAATAAAAATTAAATTTTTAAAATTTTTTTATTTTTTAAAAATTAAATAAAAGGTTAAAATATGATTAATTTTTTAAATTTTAGTTTTTTTTTTTTTTTTTTTTTTATAATATTAGTAGAACGTATTTTAATAAAATGTATTTCAAAATTATATATTATATTTTTATTTATTATAATATATATATTTCCTATTTTAAGTTTTTTTTTATATATAATTTTATTTGAAATGTTTTTAAATAAATTTAAAAATAAAAAAATTAATATTATTAAATCTTTAATAAATAATATAATAAAGGAAATTAAAAAAAAACAAAAAAAATCTAACAATCAAAATTATACAGTTGCAATACCTTTATTTAATTTATTAATTAAAGAAAATGGTGTTAATGAAATTAATATTTTTTTAAAAAAAAAAGATTTTAAAATATTCTCAAATACAAAAAAAATATTTAAAAAAATAATTTCTGATATAAAATCCGCAAAATATAAAATTGAAATGGTTTTTTATATATGGAAACAAGGTGGTATGGTAGATAAAATTACTGAAGCTTTAATAAATGCATCTAAAAGGGGTTTATGTTGTAGAATTATTTTAGATTCAATTGGGTGTTTTAATTTTTTTTATAGTAAATATCCTAAAGTAATGCGTAATGCTGGAATTGAAGTAGTTAAAGCATTTAAATTAAATATATTTAATTTTTTTATAAGACGTATTGATATTCGTCAACATAAAAAAATAATTTTAATTGATAATATAGTATATATTGGGAGTATGAATATGATTGATAATAATTATTATAAAAATAAAATTAATAAATTTATTGATATAATGATAAGATTTAAAGGTAAAATTTGTAATATAATGAGTATTATTTATGGTTTTGATTGGGAAATGGAAACTGGTAAAAGAATTATATATGAAAAAGAATATAAAAATATTAAAAAATCTTTTTATCATAAAAAAAATCAAAATTTTCATATTATATCTTCTACACTTAATATTTCAAAAAAAATAATACATAAAATATTTTTAACTGCTATATATTCAGCAAAAAAAAAAATAGTTATTACAACTCCTTATTTTGTTCCAACTAATAATTTAATTAAAGCAATTTGCGATGTATCATTAAAAGGAGTTGAAGTTATTATTGTATTACCTAAATATAATGATTCATTAATGGCATTATGGGCTAGTAAATATTTTTATACTAATTTATTAAAATCTGGTGTTAAAATTTATGAATTTAAAAAATATTTATTACATACAAAAAGTTTATTAATTGATGATAAAGTTAGTATAATTGGAACTGTTAATTTTGATATAAGAAGTTTTTGTTTAAATTCAGAAATTACATTAGTAATTGAAGATAATAATTTTAATAATATTATATCTCAAATTCAAAAAAAATATATTAAAAAATCTCAATTTGTTAATTTTGAAAAATGGAAAAGTAGATCTTATATATATATGATAATTGAGTTTTTTTTTTTTTTATTTAATCCTATATTATAAATATTTTTAAATTTATTAAATTAATATTAACGTTTTGAAAATTGAGACCTTTTCCTTGATTTTTTAAAACCTGGTTTTTTTCTTTCTACCTTTCTTGAATCTCTACTTATATAACCCTCTTTTTTAAGTATATGTCGTAAATTTTTATTATAATTTAAAATTGCTTTACTTATACCATACTTTATTGCTTCTGCTTGACTTGAAATCCCTCCCCCTTTAACTGTAATATATAAATCCATAATATTAATTAAATTAACTAAATTTAAAGGTTTATAAATTATTAATTGAGTATTTTTATTAGTAAAATATTCATTTAAATTATTATTATTTACAATAAATTTACCATTACCTAGTTTCATAAAAATACGTGCAATTGAAGTTTTTCGTTTACCTGTACCGTAATATTGATAATTATTCATTAATTTGTTCTCATATATATTAAATATTAATTATTTTAGGTTTTTGTGCAAAATGACAATGATTATTACTTGAAAAAACTTTTAATTTTTTAAATATTATACGTCCTAATGGACCTTTAGGTAACATACCTCTAACTGCGTTTTTAATTATTTTTTCTGGATAATATAAAAGCATTTCTTTAAAAGTTTTTTTTTTAATTCCTCCAATGTATCCAGTATGTCTATAGTATATTTTATTATTTTTTTTATTACCTGTAATGATAATTTTATTAGCATTTAAAACTATAATATAATCACCATTATCTAAATGTGTTGTATATTTTACTTTATGTTTTCCCATTAGAATTTTAGTTATTTTTGAAGCTAAACGTCCTAAAATTTTATTTTTAGCGTCAATAATATACCAATTTTTTTTAAGATCGTTTTTTTTAACTATAAATGTTTTCATTAAAATTATTTAAATAACAAAATATTTAAAATTAGATTTTATTTTTAAAATTTTTAAATTTATAATTTAATTAATAATATTTAAAATATTATATATAAATAATTATTATTTATTTAAATCATATAAAATTTATTTATTTAATAAATTTAAAAATCTAATATAATATATTATTATTTTAAATGTTTTATAATAATTATTAAATTTAATCAATTAATATTAAAATAGCGCGTTAACAAAGTGGTTATGTAGCGGATTGCAAATCCGAATAGTCCGGTTCGATTCCGGAACGCGCTTATTTTAAATTTTTAAATAAAATAGCCCGGGTGGTGAAATTGGTATACACAAGGGACTTAAAATCCCTTAACTTTTAAAGTTGTGCGGGTTCAATTCCCGCTCCGGGTATTATTTAAAATAATTATGTTTTAAATTTTTTTAAAATATATTTTAAAATTTTATTTAATATTATAATATTATTAATTTCTATTTTTAATAAATTCTTATTAATTTTACCATAACCTCCAAAATTTTTAATTACTTTTTTTATTATTAAATTTAATTTTATAAATTTTATAAGATCATTTGTAATTTGTATTATTAAATTTATTATATTTTTTTTTTTAAATATTAAAATAATTATTGATGTATCTATTTTTTTTTTAATATTATTTAAAGAATTAATTAATAATTTAAAATTAATAATTTTAATACCAATTATTATTAATTTAATCCCATAAAATAAATTTATTTTTTTAAATAAATTAAAATATATGTTTTTTAATATATATTTGTTATATTTTTTATTTTGTTTTCTTTTATTATAAATATTATTTAAAATATTATTAACATTTTTATTATTAGTATTAAGTAATTTTGTAATTTTTTTAATTAAATTATTTCTAAATTGTATAATTTTTAATGCATAATTACCTGTTACTGCAATAATTCTTAATATATTATTTGATACATAATATTTTGATTTTATTAAAAATAAACCTATTTCACTTGTGTACTTTACATGTGTTCCTTCACATATTTCTTTTGAAAAATTACCTATTTTTATTATATTTTTATTTTCTTTTTTTTTTTTAATTTTTATTATTAAATTTAGCATTATTTTTTTATTAACTAATTTCTCTATATTATTAAATTCATCTGTTTTAATTTTATAATTATTTAAAAAATCAAATTCTAAATATTTACTATTTGCAAAAGTTCTTTTTTTAATAATATTTTTACCATATAAAAAAACTAAAGATTTATATAATAAATGAGTAGCAGAATGATTTTTTGAAATATTAATTCGATATTTATTATTAATAATAGCTTTAATAGTTTGATTTTTCTTTAGTTTTCCCTTAATTATTTTACCTAAATGTAAAATTGTTTTACCTTGTTTTTTTGTATCATATATAAAAAATATAGTATTTGAATTTATTAATAATCCTTGATCTCCATTTTGTTCTTTTGTTTTATTATAAAATGAAGTAATATTTAATATTATAATAGCATCATCATTATAAAATATTTCATTAACTAAATAAGAATTATAAAAAATAGCGATAATTTTTGATTTTTGATTTATTTTTTTGTGTTTATTTAAAATACTTAAATAATTATAATTTATTATTTTTTTATTTTTAATTAAAAATTTATTTGAATTTAATGATTTTAAACGTTGTTTATTCATTAAAATATTAAAATTAAATTTATCAATTTTAAAACCTCTTTCATTACAAATTTCTTTTATTAATTCAAATGGAAAACCGTAAGTATCATATAAATAAAAAATTATTTTTCCACTTAATGTATTATTGTTAATATTATTATTTTTTAATTTAATTAAATTTAAATTTAATAAATGTAATCCATTTTTTAAAGTATATAAAAATTTTATTTCTTCTCTTTTAATTATATTTTTAATTTGTTTTTTTTTTTTTTTTAAATGATAAATTTTATATTCCATAATATTAGTTAAGTTATCTATTAATTTATAAAAAAAAATTTTTTTAATACCTAAATTATTACCATGTAAAACTGCTCTTCTTATTATTTTACGTAATATATAACCTCTACCATCATTAGACGGAATAACACCATCTAAAATTAAAAATGCGGATGAACGAATATGGTCAGCTATAATATAAATTGATTTTTTATTAATATTTTTATAATTAGAAATTTTTTTTATTTTATTAATTATTTCTTTAAATAAATCAATTTCATAATTAGAATTTACTTTTTGTATTATTGATGATATTCTTTCTAAACCCATACCAGTATCTATTGATAAAGTAGATAATGGTTTTATGGTTTTATTATATTCATAAATAAATTGCATGAATACAATGTTCCAAATTTCAATATATCTTTCATTTTTATTTTTTTTTTTTTTTCCTGGTAAACTTCCTTTAAAATTATTACCTTTATCGTAAAAAATTTCAGTACAAGGCCCACATGGATAATTTACACCCATTTCCCAAAAATTATCAGATTTAAATGGTATATTTTTATTATCACCAATAAGAATTATTTGTTTTTTATTTAATTTAATATTATTTTTCCATATATTAAATGTTTCATTATCAGAAGCATATACAGTAACTAATATATTTTTTTTAGGTAAATTAAACCAATTTTTACTAGTTAATAATTCCCATGCATAATTAATAGCATCAAATTTAAAATAATCATTAAAACTAAAATTTCCTAACATTTCAAAAAATGTATGATGATATGTAGTTTTCCCTACATTTTCTAAATCATTATTTTTACCTCCTACTCTAATACAACGTTGAGATGTTGCAATACGTGAATAATTAATTTTTTCTAATCCTAAAAAAATATTTTTAAATTGATTCATACCTGAGTTTGTAAAAAGTAAAGTTTTATCGTTTTTGGATATAAGTTTACTACTTTTTAAAATTTTATGATTTTTAGATTTAAAAAATTTAAGAAATTTTTTTCTAATACTATAAGTACTTTTATTCATTATTTTCTCTTAATATTTTAATATTTGAAAATATTTAAATTTAATTAAATTAAAATAAATTTATATTATATTTTTTAATAAAATAATTTTTATAAAATTACATTATTAATAAAAAATTTAAAATTAATTTAATTATTTGAATAAATTTATTATTGAATTTATTAAAATTTTTAATTCTTTTTTTTTTATTATAAATGGTGGCATTAAATATATTAATTTTCTAAATGGTTTAACCCAAACACCATTATTAATTAAAAATCTTTGTATTTTATTTGTATCAATAAAATTAAATGTTTCTATTACTCCAATTGCACCTAATATTCTTATATCTAATATTTTATCATAATTTATTAATGGTATTAATTTTTTTTTAAAATAATTTTCTATATATTTAACTTTTTTTTTCCATTTATTTTTATTTAAAATTTTTATATTCGCATTAGCAACTGAACATGCTAATGGATTACCCATAAAAGTAGGACCGTGCATAAAACAACCAGATTTATTATTACTTATAATATTTGCAATTTTTTTTGTAGTAATAGTAGCAGATAAAGTCATATATCCTCCTGTTAATGATTTTCCTAAACATAATATATCGGGTATAATTTTTGAATGTTCGAATGCAAATAATTTACCAGTACGTCCAAACCCTGTTGCTATTTCATCTAATATTAGTAAAATTTTATATTTTTTACATAATTCACTTACTTTTTTTAAATAATTTGGATTATAAATTTTCATCCCACCTGCTCCTTGTACAATTGGTTCTAAAATAACACAAGCAATTTCTTTTGAATGTTTACTTATTAAATATTTAAAAGAATTAATATCATTTTTATCCCAAATATTATTAAATTTACATTTTGGTGATTCAGCAAAAATATGTGTTGTTAAATATTTTTTATATATATTATGCATTGAATTTTCTGGGTCACATACTGACATAGCTCCAAAAGTATCTCCATGATAACCTTGTTTTAATGTTAAAACTTTTTTTCGATATTCACCCTTTGATTGCCAATATTGTAATGCCATTTTTAACGCAATTTCAATTGCAACAGAACCTGAATCTGCTAAAAATACACATTTTAATTTTTTAGGTGTAATATTAATTAAATTATTACATAATTTTATAGCTTCTTTATGAGTAAAACCCCCAAACATAATATGTGATATTTTTTTTAATTGTTTTTTTATTGATTTATTAAGTATTGAATTATTATAACCATGTATACAAGACCACCAAGAAGACATTCCATCTATTAAATTAGTACCATTTTTTAGTTTTAATATAGCACCTTTTGCATTTTTAATTAAATAACATTTTAATGGTTTAGTTATAGAAGTATATGGGTGCCAAATATAATTTTTATCAAATTTTTTTTTAGTTATTTTAATAAACATAAATATATTATATATTAAAAATAATAATAGTTGACATTATATATATATATATATATTAAATTTTTTTTCTTAAAAACTATTAATTTAATAGGATATTTATAATGAATAATAAAGTTTATTGGACAATTAATAAAACAAAAGAACTCTTTAATAAACCATTATTAGAATTAATATTTTTAGCACAAAATATACATAGAAAAAATTTTAAACCTAATAAAATTCAAATAAGTACTCTTTTATCTATTAAAACTGGAGCTTGTCCTGAAGATTGTAAATATTGTCCCCAAAGTTCTAGATATAAAACTGGAATAGAAAAAGAACGTTTAATTAAAATTAATAAAATTCTAGAAGCAGCTAATAAAGCTAAAAAAAATGGTTCAACAAGATTTTGTATGGGTGCCGCTTGGAAAAATCCCAAAGATAAAGATATGCCATATTTAAAAAATATTGTTGAAAAAGTAAAAAATATGGGTCTTGAAACATGTATGACTTTAGGTTCTTTAAATAAAAATCAAGCTAAAATTTTATATAAAGCTGGTTTAGATTATTATAATCATAATATAGATACTTCTCCTGAATATTATAAAAAAATTATTACAACTCGTAGTTATAAAGAAAGACTTGATACTATTAAAAATGTTAGAAATGTAGGTATTAAAGTTTGTTCAGGTGGAATTATTGGATTAGGAGAAGGTATTAAAGATAGAATGATTTTATTAATGCAATTAGCAAATATGAAAATACCTCCAGAAAGTGTACCTATAAATATGTTAGTTAAAATTAGTGGAACACCTTTAGAAAAGAATAAAGATATTGATCCATTTGATTTTATTAAAATAGTTGCTATTGCTAGAGTAATGATGCCTAATTCTTATATTCGTCTTTCAGCTGGTAGAGAAAATATGAATGAACAAACTCAAGCTATGTGTTTTATGGCTGGTGCTAATTCTATATTTTATGGGTGTAAATTATTAACTACACCTAATCCAAAAGAAGATAAAGATTTAAAATTATTGAATAAATTAGGTATTGAAATTGAATCTAAAAATATTAAAGAAAATAATATTCAAAATAAATTTGATATTAAAAAAGCAAAATTTTATGATGCAAGTGTAAATTAAAATAATTTTTATTGGAGATTTTTTGATAAAACGTTTTTTTATTACTGGTACTGATACTAAAGTTGGAAAAACTTTTTCTAGTATTGCGTTATTGCAAATTGCAAATAAAATGGGTTTTAAAAGTATAGGTTATAAACCTATTTCATCTGGTAGTGAATTTACTAAATATGGTTTATGTAATAATGATGCTTTATTATTAAAAAAAAATAGTAGTGTAAAATTAAAATATAATATAATAAATCCGTATAATTTTTTAAATAATACTTCACCTAATATAATTAGTAAGAAAATTAATAAACCTATTTCATTTTATAAAATTTCTTCAAATTTAAGATATATAGAAAAAAAAACAAATTGGATTATTATTGAAGGAGCAGGTGGATGGTTTACACCTATTTCTGAAAATAAAAAATTTTCTGATTGGGTTTTAAAAGAAAATATAGAAATTATTTTAGTTGTAGGTATAAAATTAGGTTGTATAAATCATTCTTTATTAACAATTGAAGCTATTAAAAAAACTGGATTAATTTTAAAGGGTTGGATTGCTAATAATATTAATATTAAAACTATTTGGCATAATGAATATATTAATACACTTAAAAATAATATATGTGTAGATTTTTTAGGTGAAATTCCTTATTTAACTAAAAATAATAAAAATGAATTGTGGAAATATATAAATTTTACTTATTTTTAAATTTATTAAATTTATTAAATTTATTAAATTTACCCGAACTTGGAATCGAACCAAGGACACGAAGATCTTCAATCTTCTGCTCTGCCAACTGAGCTATTCGAGTATAATATTAAATATAATTAATTTATATAAAATGTCAATTATTATGTTATAATTTATATTATAAATTAATACGATATATTTATATTTTATAATTTACATAATATTAATAATTACAATAATTATTTATACTTATTAAAGGTTTATTAATGTTTAAAATTAAAGAAAATGATATAGATATATTGGAAACAAATGAATGGTTACAATCTGCTAATTCAATAATTAATAAAAATGGTTATAAACGTTTAAATTTTTTAATTAATAAAATTATAAATAACATATATAAAGTTAATATTAATTTTAAAAAAATTTTTGAATTTAATTATATTAATACTATAAACTATACAAATGAACCTAAATATCCTGGTAATTTAAATATTGAAAATAATATTTGTTCTGCAATTCGTTGGAATGCAATAATTACAGTAATGAGAGCATCAAATAAAAAATTAGATTTAGGTGGTCATATGGCTTCTTTTCAATCAATAGCTATGTTTTATGAAGTTTGTTTTAATCATTTTTTTAAAGCTTCAAATAAAACAGATGAAGGTGATATAATTTTTTTTCAAGGCCATACTTCACCTGGAATTTATTCACGTGCTTTTTTAGAAGGTAGATTAAGTAAAAATCATTTAAATAATTTTAGACAAGAAATTTTTGAAAAAGGGTTATGTTCATATCCTCATCCTAAATTAATGCCTAACTTTTGGCAATTTCCAACTGTATCAATGGGTTTAAGTGCTATAAATGGTATTTATCAAGCTAAATTTTTAAAATATCTTAAAAATAGATCTTTAAAAGATACTTCAAAACAAAAAGTTTATGTTTTTCTTGGTGATGGCGAAATGGATGAACCTGAATCTAAAGGAGCTATAACAATTGCTACAAGAGAAAAATTAAATAATTTAATATTTATTATAAATTGTAATTTACAGCGTTTAGATGGTCCAATTAATGGTAACGGTAAAATTATAAATGAATTAGAAAAAATTTTTGTAGGAGCTGATTGGAAAGTTTTAAAATTAATTTGGGGTAGTAATTGGGATAAATTATTTAAAAAGGATAAAACTGGTAAATTAATAAAATTATTAAATGAAACTAATGATGGTGACTACCAAAATTTTTTAACAAAAGATGGTAATTATATACGAAAAAAATTTTTTGGACGCTATAAAGAAACTTATAAATTAGTTGAAAATTTAAGTGATAAAGAAATTTTACAATTAAATAGAGGTGGTCATGATTTTATTAAAATTTTTGCTGTTCTTAAAGAAGCATATAAAAGTAATAAACCGACAGTTATTTTAGTACATACTATTAAAGGATATGGAATGGGTAAAAATTTTGAAAGTCAAAATATAGCTCATCAAGTTAAAAATATGAGTATTAAAGAATTATATATTTTTAAAAAAAATTTAAAATTAAATATTTCAGTTAAAAAAATTGAAAATTTAGAATATATTAGTTTTAAAAAAAATAGTATAGAATATAATTATATTCAAAAATGCCGTAAATTATTAAATGGATTTATTCCAAATAGAAATACTTATATTAAAAACAAAATTAATATTCCTAATATTAAATTTTTTAAAAGTTTATTAAAAAAACAAAAAAAAAAAATATCAACAACAACAGTTTTTATTAAAATTTTAATATTATTATTAAAAAATATATCAATTAAAAAATATTTAGTTCCTATTATTGCAGATGAAGCTAGAACATTCGGAATGGAAAATTTATTTCGTCAAATTGGTATTTATAATTCTAATGGTCAAAAATATATACCTCAAGATATAAATAAATTTTCATATTATAAAGAAGATAAAAATGGTCAAATATTACAAGAGGGTATTAATGAATCTGGAGCCATTTCTTCATGGTTAGCAGCAGCTACTTCTTATAGTGTTAATAATTTACAAATGATTCCATTTTATATTTTTTATTCTATGTTTGGATTTCAACGTATTGGAGATTTATTATGGGCTGCTAGTGATCAACAAGCTAAGGGTTTTTTAATTGGAGCAACTTCAGGTAGAACCACTTTAAATGGTGAGGGTTTACAACATGAAGATGGGCATAGTCATATTTATTCATTAACAATTCCTAATTGTATTTCATATGATCCTACTTATGCATATGAAATATCTATAATTATTCAAAATGGTATTAAACGTATGTATGGTAAAAATAAAGAAAATATTTATTATTATATTACTGTAACTAATGAAAATTATAATATGCCAAAAATTTCTAGAAATATTAAAATAGGAATTTTAAAAGGTATTTATAAATTAGAAAGTTTAAATGGGGGTAATAATAAAATTCAACTTTTAGGTTCAGGTGCTATTTTAAGAAATGTTAGAAGAGCTGCATATATATTATTAAGTGAATATAATATATCTTGTGATATTTTTAGTGTTACATCTTTTACAGAATTAACTAGAGATGGTCAAGATTGTGAACGTTGGAATATGTTACATCCTAATAAAATACCTAAAATTCCATATATTCAAAAAATTTTAAATAATTTACCAACAATTGCTTCTTCTGATTATATAAAATTATTTTCTGAACAAATATCTAAATTTTTACCTAACAATTATTATATTGCTTTAGGTACTGATGGTTTTGGTAGATCTGATAGTCGAGTTAATTTACGTTATTATTTTGAAATTGATTCATTTTATATAGTAATTGCTTCTTTAAATTTATTATACAAAAACGATAAAATTAATAAATTCACATTAAATAATGCTTTTTTAAAATTTAATATTAATATTGAAAAAAAAAATTCTAGAATAATATAAAGGAATAATATTAATGATATTTGAAATAAAAATTCCAGATATTGGTGTAGATGAAATGGAAGTTACGGAAATTTTTATTAAAGTTGGAGATATAGTTAAAAAAAATCAAACTCTTATTACAATTGAAGGTGATAAAACTTCTCTTGAAATTCCTTCTCCTAATTCTGGAATTATTAAAGAAATAAAAGTAAATATTGGTGATAAAGTTAAAACAAATTCTTTAATTATTATTATAAATAAAATAGAAAATATTTTAAATAAAAATTCTTTTAATTCAATAGAAAAAGAAAATGATATAAAAAATAATAATATTGATGAAATATATGCTAGCCCATTAATTAGAAGTTTATCTAGAAAATTTAATGTTGATTTAAAAAAAATAAAGGGTTCAGGTTTAAAAGGTAGAATTGTTAAAGAAGATATTCAATCATTTATAGAAAAAAAAGATATTAATAAATTCAATAAAAATAATAATTTAACTAATTCTAATATAAATTTTAATAATGAAAATATTAAAAAAATTAAAATAAGTAATTTACAAATAATATCAGGTAAAAATTTACTTAAAAATTGGACTACAATACCTCATGTTACAATTTTTGATAAAATTGATATTACTAATTTAGAAATTTTTAGAAAAAAACAAAATAAAATTTATTTTAAAAAAAATGTAAAATTTACCCCATTAGTTTTTATTATTAAAGCGGTTTCAATAACTTTAAATGAAATGCCTAAATTTAATAGTTCATTATCTAAGGATGGAAAATTTTTAAATATTTCAAATAATATTAATATAGGTATTGCTGTTGAAACAAAAAAGGGTTTATTAGTCCCTGTTATTAAAAATGTTAATAATAAAAATATTTTAGAAATTTCAAAATTATTAAATAAAATTTCAAAAAAAGCACGTGATGGTTTATTAAATAAAAATGATATTAATAATGGTAGTTTTACAATTTCTAGTTTAGGACATATAGGAACTAAAAATTTCACACCTATTATTAATTTTCCTGAAGTTTCAATATTAGGAATTTCAAAATTTTCTATAGAACCTATATGGAATGGAATTAAATTTATACCTAAATTAATATTACCTATATCACTTTCTTTTGATCATAGAGTAATTGACGGTTCTGACGGAGCTCGTTTTATTAAAAAAATTGATTTTATATTATCAGATATATGTAATTTTATTATTTAAAATTTTTTAATATTTTATTATAAAATATATATATTTTTTAAATATAAAAATTAATATAATTAATATTAATAAATTAATAAAAATATTTAATAGAATATTTTATTTAAAGGTTTTTATTATATGAATAAATATTATCTATTTAAAAATATAGAAAAAAATGTCCAAAAATATTGGAATATTAAAAAAACCTTTAAATCTATTAAAAATGTTAATATTAAAAAATATTATATTTTGTGTATGATTCCATACCCTTCTGGTAATTTACATATGGGTCATGTTAGAAATTATACTATAGGTGATATTATTTCTAGATTTCAAAGAATGAATGGTAAAAATGTTATTCATCCAATGGGTTGGGATGCTTTTGGATTACCAGCTGAAACATCAGCAATTAAGCATAATACTTCACCATTAATTTGGACTTATAAAAATATTAAAATAATGAAAAAACAATTAAAATATTTAGGTTTTTCTTATGATTGGGATAGAGAAATAATAACATGTAAACCAGAATATTATAAGTGGGAACAATGGTTTTTTATAAAATTGTATAAAAAAAAATTAATTTATAAAAAAAAATCATTAGTAAATTGGTGTGAATATGATAAAACAGTACTTGCTAATGAACAAGTAATAAATAATAATTGTTGGAGATGTGATAATAAAATAAAAAAAAAAAAACTATATCAATGGTTTTTAAAAATTAATATTTATGCTAAACAATTATTAAATGATTTAAAATATTTAAAATATTGGCCAATTAAAGTTATAAATATGCAAAAAAATTGGATAGGTAGGGTTAAAATTATTTTAGTTTCTTTTAATATTTTAAATAGTAATAAAAAAATTGTTATATATTTAAATAAATTAATTTTTTTAATGTATATTTCACATGTTATAATTTCTATAAATAACCCAATTTCATTAAAAGAATCAAAAAAGAATATTAAAATTAATAAATTTATTTTAAAATATTTTAAAAAAAACTCGGGTAATTTTAAAAAAAAAAGCATATTTTCTAATTTATTTGTTATACATCCAATTACAAAAATAAAAATACCAATATGGATTGTTAATTATACTTTATCTGATAATATAAATAAATTAAATATAGCAATTCCGAAATATAATAAATATAATTTTTTTTTTTCTAAAAAATATAATATTCCAATAATTTTAAATATATATAATTTAAAATTTAATATTATAAATAATTTATTTTTGAATTCATATAAATTTAATTTATTAAATATTAAAAAAAAAAAAAAAATTATTTTAAATAAACTTATAAAATTTAATCTTATTAAAAAAAAAATATTTTATAAATTATTAGATTGGAATATTTCACGTCAACGTTATTGGGGAACACCTATACCAATAGCTACTATTATAAATAATAATAATATTATTACAATTCCAGAAAAACAATTACCAATTATTTTACCTGAAAATATTTTTAATAATAATATAAATTTTAATAAAAATAATTTAAAATATTTTAAAATTTTAATTAATAATAAATATGCTAAACTTGAAACTGATACTCTTGATACATTTATAGAATCATCATGGTATTATTTAAGATATACATGTCCCAAATATAATAAAAATATTATAAAATTAAAATCAGCAAATTATTGGTTACCTGTTGATCAATATATAGGTGGTATAGAGCATGCTATTATGCATTTATTATATTTTAGATTTTTTCATAAAATATTTAGAGATTTTGGGTTAATTAATTATAATGAACCAGTTAAAAAATTAATTTGTCAAGGTATGGTTTTGTCACATGCTTTTTATTATTTAAATAAAAAAAAAGAAAAAATTTGGATTTATAAAAATCAAATTAATATAGAATTTGATATTAAAAATAAAATTATAAAATTAAAAAATAAAAATGGAAAAAAAATAAAATACGCAGGTATGATTAAAATGTCTAAATCTAAAAATAATGGAATTAATCCTATTAAAATAATCAAAAAATATGGTTCAGATACTGTACGTCTTTTTATTATATCCGCTTCACCAATAGAATCAGAATTAGAATGGAAAGAATCGCAATTAATTGGGATACATAAATTTTTAAAACGTTTCTGGAAAATAGTTTTTAACCATATAAAAAAAAAAAAAATTAAACCTTTAAAAATTAAAATTTTAACTTTTAATCAAAAAAAAATAATTTTTTTTTTACATAAATTAATTTATGAAATAAATTATGATATTAAATATCGTCAATCTCTTAATACTATTATTTCTAGAATAGTAAAATTTATAAATAAATTAAATAATTTAAATATAATAAATAATAATAAATTTATTTTACATGAATGTTTATTAGTTTTAATTCGTTTACTTTACCCCTTTATTCCTCATATTTGTTTTAAAATTTGGAAATTATTGGGTGAAAAAATTAATATTGATTTTATTTCTTGGCCTGTTTTTAATAAAAAAATTTTAAATAAAAAATTAAAAATAATAATTCAAATAAATAGTAAATTTTTTAATAAATTAAAAATTAATTCTAATTATAGTAAAGAATTTATATTAAATATTATTAAAAAAAAATTTATATTTAAAAAAAATATTTTAAATAAAATTTATAAAATAATATATATTAAAAAAAAAATATTTAATATAATTTTAAAAAATAATAAATAAATTACTACAATTATTGTAATTATTTTTAATTTCTTAAAATAAATATGTTTTTTTTAAATATTAAAAAAATTATTAAAGAATTTAATAAAGATAAATTAAAAATTTTTTTATTTAATGGTAATGATATTTTTTTAATTAATGAAAATAAAAAAATAATTAAAAAAATTTTTAATAATAATGATTATATAAATATTAATATTAAAAATAATAATATAAATTGGAATAAAATAATTTTATTATGTAAAAAAAGTAATCTTTTTATGGATAAAAAAATATTATTTTTAGAATTTGATAATAATAATATAAATTATAAAATATTTAAATATATATTTAAAATATTTAAAAAATTTTATCAAAAAATTATAATAGTTTTAATTGGTTTATATATAACAAAATTATTGAAAAATTTTTTAATTAATAATAATATTTATAATTCTATAATTAATATTAATTGTAGTAAAAAAATTTTTAATAATTGGTTAAATTCATGTATTATAAAAATGAAATTTAATTTTGATTTAAATTTTATTAATTTGATATTTAATTATTTTTATAAAAATTTTATTGAATTATCACAATTTTTAGATTTATTATTATTAATATATCCAAATAATAATATTAATATTACTAATATTAAAAAAATAATCTATAATACATATTATTTTACATTCTCTAATTTTATCGAAAATTTACTTATTGGTAATATTAATAATTCTTTAAATATTTTAAAAAAAATACGTAAAAAAAAAATTAAACCTATATTATTATTAAGTATATTACAAAATGAATTAATTATTATTATAAAAATTAAATTTTATAATAATAATAAAATTTTATATAAAAATTTAAATATTAAACAAAAAATTAATTTTAAATTTATATTATATAATAAAATTGTAAAAAGATTATCATATTATGATTTTAACAATATTTTTTTAATTTTAGTTAAAATTGATAATTTAATAAAAATTAATAATAAAATTAATATTTTAATTTGGAATGAAATTAAAAATTTATTAATATTAATATGTAAATAAAAATTTTTTTTTTTTTAAAAATATTATTTTATAAAATTATCTATTAAGTTTTATTATATACATAAATATAATATATATAATAAAACCTAATAGATATTAAAATAAATATTATTTTATATTTTAATATTTTTTAACAATTTATAAATTTTTTTATTTCTAATAAAAAAATTAATAATAAAAAATAACCAAGTAAAACCATTTAACATATTTAAAATATTAAATCCAATTACATTTTTCCATAAAAAAATAGTTTTTGCAAGTTCAATATTTGAAATTAATATCATAATAGTAATCATACCCATTACAGCGGATACACTACCTTTTTTAAATTTACTTGAAAATAAAGTTACTCTAGTTAAACAAGGGTTAGCTATACCTAATCCAAATGCGTAAATTCCTAAACTAAATGTAAGCCATAAAGATGAATATGTTTTCATAAAAACTGAAAATACAGTTAATATTAAACCAATTACAAGAGGTTTTCCTGCAAATGTTATTAAATTATATAAATCATTTTTTTTACTTAAAAATCCTAATGTAACATTCCCTAATATTAATCCTAAAAATACAGGTATTTGTAAAATAGCGTATGAAATCATTGTTAATTTACATTTACTTACCATAATCATAGGCGAAAGAGCAATCCAAGATATTAAAGGGACATTAGCAAAACCTATTGAAAAAGCTCCACATAAAAATTTTAAATCTTTTAATATAAATTTATAATTTTTAAATAAATTTAAAAAAGAAATATTATTATTTTTATTTTTTATAGGTTCTGGCATAAAACAAAACAACCCTAATAATGATAAACAAGCAATTAAAGAAAAACCGATAAACATTTTTTGCCATGGAAAAATTTTAATTATTATTGTACCACCTAATGGTCCTAAAAGTGGGGCAGCTAAGGCTATATTTGCCATTAATGCAATTAATTTAATACAATGTTTTTCTTTATATGTTTCTTGAATAGTTGTATATCCTATTGTTCCTATAAAACATAATCCCATACCTTGCATAAATCTTACAAACATAAATTGTTTAATATTATTAGTAATTGTTATTAATAAACAACTAAAAATAAAAAAACATACTCCAAAAAACATAATTGGTCTTCTACCATATTTATCTGATAAAGGCCCGAATAACCATTGTAAACACATCCCTCCAGATAAATATGCAGTTAAAGATGTAGGTATCCATTCAACACTAACATTAAAATATTTAACAACTTCTAACATAGCTGGTTGCATCATATCATTAGTTACATAAACTATTAATTCAAATAATACTAAGCTAATAGGAAACATTATACGAGTTTTTTTAGATAAAATCATTTTTTTCCTTTTATATATAATTAATAATTATTTTAAATTAATTTTAATTTATTTTACAATAAATGTATATTTTAAAAAAAAAAAAAAAAAAATAAATTTATATAATTTATATTTTCATTTTAATTATTAAATAAATTTTAAAATTTATTAATTAAACATTTATATTTTTTAAATTATTAGTATATTTAATTAATATATTTATTGAAATAATATTTTAAAAATGTTATAATAATTTATAAGTTAATTAAGCAGTAATCTTTAAAAAAAAATAAAGAAGGAAAGTCTGGACCCCAAAGAGCAGAGTACCAGGTAATACCTGGGATTAAATTACGAAAAGTACAACAGAAAAAAAACCACTTATAAAATATTATAAGAAAGGGTGAAATAGTATGTTTAAAACATACATCGTTTTGGTAACAATTAACGATATTGTAAACTCTACTCGGTGCAAAATTAAATAAGAGTTGTATTGCTCATACTAAACTCTGGGTTAATTGCTTGAACTAATAAGTAATTATTAGTCTAGATAAATTACTGCTCAATGACAGAATCCAGCTTATCAATTAACTTTTATAAAAATATTTTAAAATTTTAAATATCTATATTTAATACATTTAAAGCATTATTTTCTATAAAATTACGTCTATATTTAACATTATCACCCATTAAAATATTAAATAATTTATTAGTATATATTTTATTTTTTATATAAACACGTAACATATTTCTATTATTAGGATTCATAGTACTTTCCCATAATTGATTTGGATTCATTTCACCTAAACCCTTATATCTTTTTATAATAAAGTCCCCCTTAATTTCATTAAAAAGCCAATTTAACGCTTCTTCTAAAGAATATATTTTTTTAATATTTTTTTTTCTAATTATTTTAGTTTTTTCATTAAATAATAAATATAATTTATTACTTAAATTAAAAATTTTTTTGTATTGAATACTATTTAAAAATTTAGCATTTATTTTATAATAAATATTATTACCATAAATATTTTTACAAAATAATAGTTCATATATTTTTTTTTTAATATTTTTTATAATTTTTATTTTATAATAAATAAAATTATTTTTATATATTTTATTTATTTTATTAATTATTATATTTAACCATTTTTTAATAATTTTAAAATTATTAAAATCATTAAAACTTAAAAAAAAGGGTTGATAAATTAAATAAATAAGTAAATCATGGGGATACTTTTTATTAATATTATTAATTTCTTTTTTTATAATAAAATATTCATATATTATTTTTTTAAGATTTTTTTTTTTGAAATTTATTTTTTTATTAAATAATTTAGTTTTTTTAATTGCTATATTAATTTTATATTTATTCATATTTTTTTCATCTTTTATATAGTATTTATTGTTATTATTTTCAAGTTTATAAAGTGGTGGTTGTGCTATATATATGTGCCCGTTTTCTATTATTTCTGGCATTTGTCTATAAAAAAATGTTAATAATAAAGTTCTAATATGTGATCCATCAATATCTGCATCTGTCATTATAATAATTTTATTATATTTAATTTTATTAAAATTATATTTTTTAATTCCAATTTTATAACCAATTACTGAAATTAAAGATAAAATTTCTTTTGAATCTATTATTTTGTTAAAATTTGCTTTTTCAACATTTAAAATTTTTCCTTTTAACGGTAAAATTGCTTGTATTTTTCTATCTCTACCTTGTTTTGCTGATCCACCTGCAGAATCTCCTTCTACTAAATATAATTCAGAAAATAATGGGTTTTTTTCTTGGCAATTTGCTAATTTATTTATTATATTGAAATTAATTAAATTTTTTTTTTTATATATATAATTTAATTTATTAATTGTATTTTTTGTTTCATTAGAATTTAATATTTTATTAATAATTTTTTTTTTATCAGTTTTATTTTTTTTAAAATATTTTTTAAATTTTTTAATTATTATTATTTCAATAATTTTTTTAATATCTGAAGAAATTAATTTATTTTTAATTTGTGATGAAAATTTAGGATTATAAAGTTTAATTGAAATAATACAAACTAATCCTATTCTATTATTATTTTTAATTTTTTTTTTTTTATCTATTAAATTATTTATAGATTTAGTTATAGCATTTCTTAATCCAGAAAGATGACTTCCTCCATCAATTTGTTTTATATTATTAGTAAAACAATATATTTTTTCATTAATTCCATTATTCCATTGCATAGCAATATCAATGTTAATATTATTTTTAATTACTGAAACTAAAAAAATTTTTTTATTTATTTTTTTTTTTTTTTTATTTAAAAATTTAATAAATGATTTTAATTTACCATAATGTTTTAAAAAATCATTTTTATTATTATATAAATCTCTTATATAAAATGAAATTTTGGGATTTAAAAATGTTAATTCATGTAAACGCTTTAATATAATATAATAATTAAAATTAGTAATATTAGTAAATATAGATAAATTAGGCCAAAAACGTATAATTGTACCATGTTTGTTCGTTTTTTTAATTAATCTTAATTTATTTTTAGGATTACCATTATTATAAAATTGTTTATAAATTTTTTTTTTATAAATTATTAATTTTAATTTTTTAGATAAAGCGTTTACAACTGAAACTCCAACCCCATGTAAACCTCCTGTTTTTTTATTATTAAATTTACTTCCAGTATGTAAAATAGTCATTAATATTTCTACTAATGGTTTTTTTTTTTTTTTATCAATATTTACTGGAATTCCTCCACCATTATCTTGAATAGATATAGAATTATCATTATGTATAGTAACTATAATTTTATTACATTTACTAATAATAATTTCATCTATTGAATTATCAATTATTTCATAAACCATATGATGTAATCCATTTCCATTATTAATATTTCCTATATACATACCTGGACATTTACGTACAACATCTAATCCTTTTAAAATTTTAATTTTTTTTGAATTATAATTATTTAACATTTATTATTCTTATAATAATTTATATTTTTAAAAAAGAGAAATTTAAATATATTTAATAATTAAATATTTTTAAAAATAAATTATTTAATATTTAGCGGGAGCTGGAATTGAACCAACGACCTTCGGGTTATGAGCCCGACGAGCTGCCAACTGCTCTATCCCGCTAATAAATAATTATAATTTACTATATATTATTTTCAATATAATTTATTTTTAAAATATAAAATATTTAATTTTATTAATTTAATTTAAATAAAAATTATAGTTTATTTTCATTTTTTTTCATTATTGGAAATAAAATTACCTCTTTAATTGTATTACTATTAGTTAATATCATTATCATACGATCTATTCCTATACCTAAACCCGCTGTTGGAGGTAAACCATATTCTAATGCTTTAATATAATCTTTATCATTAAATGATGTATTATTATTATTTTTTTTTAAATTTTTAATTTGTTCTTTAAATCTTTTATTTTGATCATTAGAATTATTTAATTCCGAAAAACCATTACAAATTTCTAAACCACCTATAAATAATTCAAATCTATCAGCTATACTTGGGTTTTTTGAGTTTCTTTTAGCTAATGGTGAAACTTCAATAGGATATTTAGTAATAAATGTAGGTTTTATTAATTTTGGTATAATCATCATTTCAAATATTTTATTAATAAAATTTCCAATTTTATAATATTTTTTAATTTTAATATTTATAGATTTAAAAATTTTTTTTAAATAAAAAATATTATAAATATATTTTAAATTAATATATTTATAATATTTTTTAATTGAATTATACATTGTCATTTTTTTAAAAGGTATATTAAAATTTAAAAAATTATTTTTATATAAAATTTTTGTTTTACCTATAATTTTTTTAACTATATTTTTAAATAAACATTCAATAAATTTAATTAATATTTTATAATTTGAATATGCCATATAAATTTCCATCATTGTAAATTCAGGGTTATGTTTAGAAGATATTCCTTCATTTCTAAAATTTTTATTTATTTCATAAACTCTTTCAAATCCCCCTATTACTAAACGTTTAAGATATAATTCAGGTGAAATACGTAAATACATTTTAATATTTAAAGAATTATGATAAGTTATAAATGGTTTTGCTGTAGCACCTCCAGGAATTGTTTGAATTATTGGAGTTTCAACTTCTATAAATTTATTTATATTCATATAATTACGTATATAAAATATAATTTTAGAGCGAATTTTAAATATATAATTAGATTTATTATTAATTATTAAATCTAAATAACGTTGTCTGTATCTTATTTCTTGATCTAAAATTTTATTAAATTTTTCAGGTAAAATATGTATTGATTTTTTTAAAATATACAATTCTATACAAAAAACAGAAATTTCACCAGTTTTTGTTTTAAATAATAAACCTTTTGCTCCTATAATATCTCCTAAATTCCATTTTTTAAATTTTTTTTCATATAAAGTTTTAGATATTTTATTTTTTGTTATATATAACTGAATATAACCCCCCATATCTTTTAATTTTACAAAAGATGCAGATCCCATTATTCTTTTATTTATCATTCTTCCAGCAACACTTACTATTTTTTTTTTTTTTTTTATAATATTATATTTTTTATGAAGTTGATTAGATATATTTATACGTATAAATTTTTTTTTTTTTTTAATTTTAAAAATATATTTTTTAATATATAATTTTTTGATTTTATAATTAATATATAATTTTTTTTTTTTAATCATTATTTATTTCAGCTTTTAAATTATTTTTAATAAATAAATCTAAATTACCATCTAAAATATATTTTATATTTTTAACCTTTAAATTTGTTCTAACATCTTTAACAATAGAATTATCAAAAATATATGATCTTACTTGATTACTCCAAGAAATATTTAATTTATTATCATTAATTTTTTTTATTTTTTTTTTTTTTTTTAAATTTTCTAAATTTAATAATTTTAAATTTAATTGTTTAATAGCAGAAATTTTATTTATATATTGTGAACGATTATTTTGACATTTTACAACAATATTTGTTGGCAAATGTGTAATTCTTACTGCTGTTTCTGTTTTATTTATATGTTGACCTCCTGATCCTGAAGAACGATATAAATCAATACGTAAATCTGATTCTTTAATATTTACATTATTATTAATATTATCATTTTTGTATTCAGGATAAACAAATACTGAACTAAAAGATGTATGCCTTTTTTTATTATTTAAAAAATTTTTTCTAACTAATCTATGAATACCAGATTCAGTTCTTAACCATCCATAAGCATAATTACCTATAATTTTAATAGTAATTGAATTAATACCATTATTATTATTATTTTTTTTATTAATAAATTCAATTTTAAATTTTTTTTTTTCTGCCCATTTTAAATACATTTTTAATAGAATATTACACCAATTTTGAGAATCTATTCCTCCAGATCCTGATTTAATATTTAAAAAACAATTTAATTTATCATTTTTTTTAAAAAATATATATTTATTTTCTAAATTATTTATTATATTATTTAAATGTTCTAAATTTTTTATAATATATTTTAAAATACTTTTATCTTTAGTTTGTTTAAATATCTCTAATAATTCAATATTATCATATATATTTTTTTTCAAAAAAATAATTTTTTTAAAAATATTTTCAATTAAATTAATTTCTTTTTTTAATTTTAAAAAAAAATTATAATTACTATATAAATTTTTTTTTTTAAATTCATTATTAATTTTTATTAAACGTTTTTTCTTTTTAATATAATTTATTTTTTTTTTTATATAAATTAAATTTTTTAAAATTTTTTGAATTTTATAATTTAAAAAATTGTTTTTAATCATATAAATTTAAAATTTTATAATTATTTTTATATTTTAATATAATTTTATTATAATTATTATTAATATAATATTTAAAATATTATATTAATAAATTATTAAATATATTTTTAAAATTATTTTAAAAAGGGAAAAATGAAAAATATTGGAGTATTAACTAGTGGTGGTGATTCACCTGGAATGAATTCTGCTATTAATGGTATATTATATAATTCATATTTAAATAATTTTATAATTTTTGGAATTTATAATGGTTATAAAGGATTATATAAAAACAATATTAAAAAAATATTTAATAATAATAAATTATTTAATTTAAATAATTCCGGAGGTACATATTTAGGTTCATCAAGATTTGAAGATTTTAAAAAAAAAAAAATAAGATTAAAAGCAATTAAAAATCTTAAAATTAATAATATTAATTCATTAATTATTATTGGTGGTAATGGTTCATATATTGGTTCTAAATATTTAATAAATGAAGGAATTTCATGTATAAATTTACCTGGTACAATTGATAATGATGTTATATATACAGATTATTCTATTGGATACTTTACTGCTTTAGAAACAATAGTTGAATCAATAGATCGTATTAGAGATACTGCTTTTTCACATCAAAGTATATTTATAATTGAAGTAATGGGTAGAAGTTGTGGAAATTTAACCATTGCTTCAGCTATTGCTGGAAAATGTGAATTTTTTATAATACCTGAAATAAAATTTAATATTGATAATTTAATTTGTGAAATTAAATATAAAATTTTGAAAGGTGTTAAAAATTTAATTATAATTATTACTGAAAATATATGTAATATTAAAAAATTTTCACAATACATTACAAAAAAAATTAAAAAAAATATACGTACAATAGTTTTAGGACATATTCAGAGAGGTGGTAAACCTGTATCATATGATCGTATTTTAGGATATCGTATGGGTACATACGCAATTGATTTATTATTAAAAGGATATAATAATTTATGTATTGGAATTAAAAATAATAAAATTATACATAATAATATTATTTAAAATTTTTTTTTTTTAAAAAAAATATTTAAATTTATTATTATGTATAATTTTATTATTTTAATAAATAACTAAATAAAAATTTTAAATATTTTAATTTATTTATATATTTATTTAATTTTAAATATAATTTAATTATAAATAATATAATTATGAAAATAATAACTAGATTTGCTCCAAGTCCTACAGGATATTTACATATTGGTGGAGCTAGAACAGCTTTATATTCATGGTTATTTAGTCGTAGTAATAAGGGTTTATTTATATTAAGAATAGAAGATACTGATATTAATCGTTCTAATACTAAATCTGTTAAATCTATAATAGAAGGTTTAAAATGGTTAAAAATTGATTGGGATATTGGCCCTATTTTTCAAACTAATAATCTTTATAAATATAAAAAAATTATAAATAAAATGTTAAATGATGGTAGTGCATATAAATGTTATTGTTCAAAAAATCGTTTAAATTTATTACGTAAATATCAAATTAAAAATAATATAAAACCACGTTATGATAAATTTTGTATTAATTTTATTAAAAAAAATTTAAATAAAAAAAAATATGTTATTCGTTTTTTAAATCCAAAAAATGGTTATGTTATTTTTAATGATAAAGTAAGAGGATTAATAAAAGTAAATAATAAAGAATTAGATGATTTTATAATTTGTAGAAAAAATGGTATACCTACTTATAATTTTAGTTCAGTTATAGATGACTTAGATATGAATATTACTCATATTATTAGAGGTGAAGAACATATTAATAACACTCCTAAACAAATTAATATATTTAAAAGTTTAAATTCTAAAATACCTAAATATGCTCATGTTTCTACAATTTTAGGAAATGATAGGAAAAAACTTTCTAAAAGATATTTTTCAAATAATATAAATGAATATAAACATAATGGATATATTCCTGAAGCTTTTATTAATTATATACTAAAACTTGGATGGTCATATAAAAATAAAGAAATATTTACAATTTCTGAAATGAAAAAATATTTTAATTTTAAAAATTTTATTAAATCTTCTAGTATTTTTGATATAAAAAAATTAAATTGGATTAATCAATATTATATTAATAATATGTCTATTAAAAAAATAAAATTAAATGTTTTGCCGTATATCAAAAAAAATAAATTAATTATAAATAAAAAACCAAAAATTGAAATTATTATTAAATTATTTAGTAAGCGTTGTAAAAATTTAATTGAAATGGTTGATTTTTTTAAATATATATATAACAAAAATATTTTATTTAATTATAAAATTATTAAAAAAATTTTAAATTTTAAAAATATTTATAAAATATTAATAATTATTTATAATAAATTTAATAAGATTAAATTTTGGACATATAAAAATATTAATAATATAATATTTGAAATAAAAAAAGAATTTAATTTAAATATGTATAATATATATATGCCATTACGTATTATTATTACAGGAAAAAAAATATCACCGAATATAAATAATATTATATATATAATTAAAAAAAATAAAACTTTATATCGTATAAATAAATTAATTAATATATTATTAAATTTTAATTAAAATATTTTTAAAATTAATTTTTAAAAAATAAATTATGTTTTAAAATATTTTTTTTATTAGCATATATTATTTTAATTATTTTTAATATTTTTTTATTTTCAATATTTTTTTTTTTTAATTTTATTTCATTATTAAATTTTAAAAATTTTTGCCCACCTGTCATAAATAAATAAACTTTTGATAATAATTTAGCATCAACTAAAGCACTATGAAAAAAACGTTTACTTTTATCTATTTCAAAACGTTTACATAATGAATTTAAACTATTATTTTTGCCTGGAAAAAGTTTTCTAGCTATAGATAAAGTATCTATTATATTACAAAAATTTTCAATTTTTGGTATATTTTTATCAATTAAAGAAAATTCATAATTTATAAAATTTACATCAAACATTGCATTATGTGCTATTAAATCAGCTCCATTTATTAATTTTAAAAATTTATTTAAAATTTCTTTAAAACTTTTTTTATTATTTAAAAATTTATTACTAATTCCATGTATACGAAATGCTTCAGTACTAATTAATCTATTTGGATTAAGATATGAATGAAAAATTTTACCTGTAAATTTACGATTTATTAATTCTATAGCACCTATTTCTATAATACGATGTCCTATATATGGTAATCCAAATTTATTTAAACCAGTTGTTTCAGTATCAAAAACTATTTGTCTTTTTTTTTTCATATATTTATAAAATTTATAATTTTTTTTTTTTTAAATTAATTATTCTATTAAAAATTATATTATTTTTATAATTATAATTATAATTATTTAAATTAAAATACCCAATACGTTCAAATTGATATGAATTTTTAATTTTTGAATAAAATAAACTAGGTTCAACATAACCATTAATAATAATAAAAGAAAATGGATTTATTATTGAAATTAAATTTTTATATTTTATAGGATTTGAAACTTTAAATAAATAATCATATAAATTTATAGTTATTAATATAGAATGTTTTTTAGAAACCCAATGAATAACATTATTTATTTTATAATTAATTTGATTTTTATTTAAAGTATTTATATAATAATAACAATAAATTTTTTTAATAATACCACAAATATTTTTAATTATTTTTTTAGCTTTAATTATATATGAATTTCTTAATCTTATTTTTTTATTTAAAATTAAACGTTTATATTTTTTATTAGGTTTTTCTCTAAAATCATATTTATCAATATAAATTTTATTACTAAATGGTAAAATACGAAAACCCATTTTTAAATTTTTTGGATTACGTAACATTAAAATCATTTCTATTTGTTTACCCATATTTTTAATAATAATTGTTAATGGATTTAATACCCCCATAACACGTAAAGCATTTATATTTAAATTATTACGAATATATGATTCTAACATATTAATATTAATTGTATTTTCTTTTTTACTTATACCTATATTTTTACAAAAAGAAAAAATTGAATTAGGATTATATCCTCTTTTTCTATAAGCTGATAAAGTTGGTATTCTAGGGTCATCCCATCCATTTACTATTTTTTTATTAATTAAAAATTTTAATTTTTTTTTGGATAATATTGAAAATGTTAAATTTAATTTAGAAAATTCATACTGTTTAGGAATAAATATTATATTTAATTTTTTTAATATCCAATTATATAAAATTCGATTTTCTATAAATTCTAATGTACATAATGAATGAGATATTTTTTCTAATGAATCAGATATACAATGTGAAAAATCGTAAGTAGGATAAATACACCATTTTTTAATAGTTTGATGATGTTTAATGTATTTAATTCTATATAATATTGGATCACGCATTATAATATTAGATGAAGACATATTAATTTTAGCACGTAAACATATTGATCCTTCTGAAAAATATCCCATTTTCATTTTTTTTAATAAATTTAAATTTTTTTTAATACTTCTATTTCTATAAGGGCTATTTTTTCCAAAATTTATTAAAGTACCTTTATATTTTTTTATTTTTTTTTTTGATAATTCATCAATATAAGCTAATTTTTTTTTAATTAATTTAATTGCATAATTATAAAATTTATTAAAATAACTTGAAGTATAATAAATATTATTTATATTTATTCCTAACCATTTAATATCTTTAATAATAGATTTAATATATTTAATATTTTCATAAATTGGATTAGTATCATCAAATCGTAAATTAAATATCCCATTATATTTTTTTGCTATATTAAAATTTAAATATAATGATTTAACATGTCCTATATGTAAATAACCATTAGGTTCTGGTGGAAATCTTGTTTTAATTATTTTATATTTTTTATTAAATAAATCTTTTTTAATAATATTAATTATAAAATTATTTTTAAATAATATTTCTTTTTTCATTTAAAATTTCCCTTTATTTTAAAATTTAAATTTATTTAAAATTACTTGATTTATAATTTTAAATTATTTAAAATAACTTAATTTATAATTTTAAATTATTTAATTTACAATTTTAATTTATATGAAAAAAAATAATTGGATAAATAGAAATTTAAAAGATAAATATGTTTACTATTCTAAAAAAAAAAATTAATATCACGTGCATGGTTTAAACTTGATGAAATACAAAAACATTATAAAATATTTAAAAAAAATATGATTGTTGTTGATTTAGGTGCTGCACCTGGTAGTTGGTCAAAATATGCTAAAAATAAAATAGGTAAAAATGGTGTTGTTATTGCATATGATATTAAAAAAATAAACCCTATAAAAGGTATAAAATATTTTAAAGAAAATATTTTAAAAAATGATTTTATTGATAAAATAACTAATTATATTGGTTATAATAAAGTTGATATTATTATGTCAGATCTTTCTCCTAATATAAGTGGAATTTCATCAATTGATATTCCTAAATCAATAAATTTATTTAAATCAGTTATTAAAATTTGTAAAAATATATTAAAATTTAAAGGGATATGTATAATAAAAATATTTCAAGGTAATAATTTTAAATATTATATTAAATATATTTCTTTAATATTTAAAAAAATTAAAATTTTTAAACCTGTTTCTTCTCGTATTAAATCTAAAGAAATATACATAATAGCATTTCATTTTCTAAAATTTTTAAAATAAAGGGTATTAAAATGAATAAAATAATAAAAAAATTAATATTATGTTTATTAATTATATTCTCCTTTGTGTTTTTTTTTCAAAATTTAATTTACAAAACATATAATAATAATTATGTTGAGTATTCTAAATTTATTACAGATTTAACAAAAAATAAAATAAAAGAAGTAAAAATTATTGATAAAAAAATTGATGTTATTAAAAAAAATAATGATAAATACAATACTTATATTCCAATAAATGATTCTAAATTATTAGATACTTTATTAATTAAAAATGTTAAAATTATAGGTAATAAAAATAATAATAATAATTTTTTTTTAACTATTTTTATATCTTGGGTGCCTATGATATTATTAATTGGAATATGGATTTTTTTTATAAAACAAATACAAAATGGAGGTAAAAATGTAATATCTTTTATTAAAAGTAAAGCTAAATTATTTAAACCTAATCAAATAAAAGTAACTTTTAAAGATGTTGCTGGATGTGAAGAAGTTAAAGAAGAATTAAGAGAAATTATTGATTTTTTTAAAAATCCTGATGATTTTATAAAAATAGGAGTTAAAATACCAAAAGGAGTATTAATGATTGGTCCACCTGGAACTGGTAAAACTTTATTAGCTAAAGCTGTTGCTGGTGAATCCCAAGTCTCCTTTTTTTCGGTTTCTGGATCAGATTTTGTTGAAATGTTTGTTGGAGTAGGCGCTTCTCGTGTTAGAAATATGTTTATTCAAGCTAAAAAATTTTCACCTTGTATTATTTTTATTGATGAACTTGATGCTGTTGGTAGACAAAGAGGTTCGTGGGGGGGTGGTAATAATGATGAAAGGGAACAAACTTTAAATCAAATTTTAGTTGAAATGGATGGTTTTGAAGAAAATCCTAATGTTATTATTATAGCTGCAACAAATAGACCAGATATTTTAGATAAAGCTTTACTAAGACCAGGGCGTTTTGATAGAAAAGTATATATAGGACTTCCTGATATAAAAGGTAGAGAAAAGATTTTAAAAGTTCATATTAAAAATATAATAACATCTAAAAATATTAATTTATCTTTAATAGCTAGAAGTACATCTGGTTTTTCTGGTGCTGATTTATCAAATTTAATAAATGAAGCAGCTTTATTAACTGTTCGTGAGAAAAAAAAAAAAGTAACAATGTTAGAATTAGAGAAAGCAAGAGATAAAATTATAATGGGAGTTGAAAAAAAATCTTTGTTAATATCAATTAAACAAAAAGAATTAATAGCATTTCATGAATCTGGTCATGCAATTATAGGTTGTTTATTACCTGAACAAGATCCAATACATAAAGTTAGTATTATACCAAGAGGTAATGCATTGGGTATTACTTTTTTTCTCCCTAAAACAGATATTTTAAGTGAAAATTTCAAAAAATTAGAAAGTAAAATATCTACTTTATATGGAGGTAGAATAGCAGAAGAAATAATATATGGTAAACATAAAATATCAACTGGATCATATAATGATATTAAAAACGCAACTTTAATTGCAAGAAATATGATTACTAAATGGGGTTTTTCTAAAAAATTAGGCCCACTTTTATATGATAATGAAAATAATAATATTTTTAATGTTGAAAATGATAAAGGTAAATTAAAATTTATATCAGATGCAACATTATATATAATTGATCAAGAAATTAAAATAATAATAGAAAATAATTATATTAAAGCTAAAAATTTATTAATTAAAAACATTGATATTTTATATTCTATGAAAGAAGCTTTACTTAAATATGAAACATTAAATTATGAACAAATTAAAAAAATAATGAATCGAAAAAATATTTATTTTTAATGTATTTTTTTAGATATTTTATTTTAATAATTAGAATCAGTAAATTATTTTACTGGTTCTAATTTTAAAATAAAATATTATTAATAATATTATTTTAAAATATTAAATTTTATAATTATTATATTTAAAATTAGCATTATAAGATGATCTAATAAATACTCCACAAAATGCAAAATTATAACCCATTTTTAAAGCTTTTGTTTTAAATATATTAAATTTTATAGGTGTTATATATTTTTTAACTAATTGATGTTTATAACTTGGTTGTAAATATTGTCCTAAAGTAATTATATTTACACCTATATTACGTAATTTATATATAATATATAAAATTTCAATAGTTTGTTCACCTAATCCTAACATTAAACCTGATTTTACTGGAATTTTAGGTTGTATATTTTTAAATTTTCTTAAAATTTTTAATGATCTTTTATATTTTGAATCTGGTAAAATTTTATTATAAATACGAAATATAGTTTCTAAATTATGATTAAATATATTTGGTGTATTAAAATTAAAAATTTTTAATGCATTATTCATACAATTTCTAAAATCGGGTACTAATATTTCAATTTTAATATTTTTTATATTTTTAATATATTTAATACAATTATAAAAATGTTTAGCCCCTCCATCTATTAAATCATCTCTATTAACTGAAGTAATAACTACATATTTTAATTTTATATATTTAATTATTTTAAATATTTTAATAGGTTCATTAAAATTTATTTTTAAAGGTTTACCCTTTTTAATATTACAAAAATTACAATTTCTAGTACAAATATTTCCTAAAATCATAAATGTTGCAATACCTTTATTAAAGCATTTATATAAATTTGGGCACATTGCTTCTTTACAAACTGAATTAATTTTATTTTTATTAAAAATATTTTTAATTTTATTAATATTTTTATATATTTTTGGTATTTTAATTTTAATCCATTTAGGTTTTTTTTTGATAATCAAAATATTACCTATGTTTAAATAAATTAATTAATATTATTAAATAAATAAAATTATTATTTATTTTATTATAAAAATAATTAAATATTTTTTTATAATTTTAAAATCATTTATTTTTTAAATTTAAATATATATATTATAATACTAATTAAAATTTTAAATTTTTATAAAATTAAATTATTTTAATTTTTATTTAAATAATAAATTTAATTTTTATGATATATATATATTTTATTTGAATAAATAATTTATTAATTTATATTTATATATTAATTAATATATAATTATATTAAATTTATTTTAAATATATAATTTTTTTTAATTGAATATTTGTATAAAATTATTTTTATAAATAATAAATAAATAATATATTTTAAAATAAATAAAAAACTTTAAATAAATGTAAAGCGTCTGTAACTCAGTTGGTTAGAGTATCATTTTGACACAATGAAAGTCGATGGTTCAATTCCATCCAGACGCATAAAATATATTAATATAATAAAAATTTTAATAATATTTAAAATTTATATTATTATTAAATTTATAATAAATATATAATATAATAAATAATTAAATTAAATTTAATAAAATAATATTAAATTTATTTTAATTATTTTAATAATTCATTAATTATAAAATTTTTATTAATGTTAATATATATAATTTTATTTAACAATTTGTTTTTTAAAAAATATTTAAAATTAAAATATTAAAATAAATTTTAAATTTTATATTAAATTCAAATATAATAATAATTTTTTTAAATATTTATTATAATATTAAAATTAATAAAAAATTTATAAAATGTTTATAAAAAAATTTACTCCAAAAAAAAAATTAGGTCAAAATTTTTTAAATAATTTATATATTATTAAAAAAATTATTAAAATAATAAAAATTAAAAAAAAAAACATATTAATAGAAATTGGTGTTGGATTTGGTATAATTTCAAAATTAATAATATTAAATATAAATAAAATTATTTTAATAGAAATTGATAAAAATTTAATATTTTTTCTAAAAAAATTTTTACAATTTAAAAATAAAAAAATTTTAATTTATAAAAAAAATATTTTTAAAATTAATTTATTAAATATAGCTAAAAAAGAATGTAAATTAATAAAACTTTTTGGTAATATACCATATAATATATCAACAAATTTAATTTTTTATATTATAAAATATTTATATTATATAAAATGTGTATATATTTTATTACAAAAAGAATTTTTTGATAAAATAATATATATTATTAATAAAAAAAAACCTGGGCGTTTAAATATTATTATTAAATATTATTTTATTATTAAACCTATATTTAAAATATCTAAAAACGCTTTTATACCTAAACCTAAAATTGAATCTATTTTTTTAATTATTAAACCTTTTAAAAAAAAATATTTTGTTAATAATATTAATAATTTAAAATTAGTAATTAAAAAATCTTTTAAGCAACGTAGAAAAAAAATTAAAAACAATTTTAAAAATTTATTTTCAAAAAAACAATTAAAATTAATTAAAATAAATCCAAACAATAGAGCTGAAAATATTTTATTATCTGATTTTTGTATATTGTCTAACTTAATTACAATTAATAAATTTTATAAAAATAAATATTATAAAATATAATTTTTTTTTATTTTTAAAATGAGTAAATTATGAAAACATCTATTAATTTAATAATAAAAGGTTTTATAAATATTAATAAAAAAGTAATAATTAATGGTTGGGTTAAAACTAAAAGAAATTCAAAATATGGTATATCATTTATTTCAATATATGATGGTTCATGTTTAAAAACATGTCAAGTTATTATAAATAATACAATTAAAAATTATAAAAAAATTTTGAATTTAACAACTGGATGTTCTATAGAAATTATTGGTTTATTAATTTTTTCTTTAGGACCTATGCAAAATTTTGAAATTAAAGCTATTAAAGTAAATATTATTGGGGTAATTAAAAATCCTAATACATACCAAATAACATCAAAATATCATAGTAAAGAATATTTAAGGAAAATTGCACATTTACGTCCAAGAACTAATTTAATTAGTGCAACATCTAGAATAAGACATACTTTATCATATGCAATACATAAATTTTTAAATAAAAATGGATTTTTTTGGGTTTCAACACCCTTAATTACATGTATTGATTCGGAAGGTTCTAGTAAAATGTTTAAGGTATCAACTTTTAATTTTAAAAAAATTCCATATAATAATATAGGTAAAATTAATTATAAAAAAGATTTTTTTGGTAAAAAAACATTTTTAACAGTTTCTGGACAATTAACTGGTGAAGCATATGCATGTTCATTATCTAAAATTTATACATTTGGACCTATATTTAGAGCAGAAAACTCTAATACTAGTAGACATTTATCAGAATTTTGGATGGTTGAACCTGAAATTGCATTTGCTACATTAGAAGATATAATAAATCTTTCAGAAAATATGTTAAAATATATTTTAAAAATAGTTTTAAATAAAAGAAATGATGATTTATTTTTTTTACATAATAAAAAAAATATAAATTATTTAATTAAATTTTTATATTATAAATTTGAACAAATTAATTATACTGAAGCAATTAAAATTTTATTAAGATCAAAAATAAATTTCAAATTTCCAGTAAAATGGGGTATGGATATATTATCAGAACATGAACATTATTTATGCGAAAAATATTTTAATGGTCCTGTTATAATTAAAAATTATCCTAAAAATATTAAATCTTTTTATATGAAAATTAATAAAAATTGTAAAACTGTATCTAATATGGATATATTAGTACCTAAAGTAGGTGAAATAATTGGGGGATCACAACGTGAAGATTGTATAAATATATTAGATAAAAGAATAAAAGAATCAAAATTAGTTAAAAAAAAATATTGGTGGTATAGAGATATACGAAAATATGGAACTATACCTCATGCTGGTTTTGGTTTGGGATTTGAACGTATTTTAAGTTATATAACAGGATTAAATAACATTCGTGATGTTATACCATATCCTAGAACACCAAATATGATAGATTTTTAATATTTTATAAATTATTAATTATATTATAAATAATCAATAAATAATTTACCATTTAAATGGTCTATTTCATGTTGAATACATACAGCTTCAATACCTTTAGTCTTTAATTTAAAAAAATTATTTTTTTTATTTAAAGCTAAAATTTTAATATATGAATAACGTTTTATGATATTAAATACACCTGGAATAGATAAACAACCTTCTTTGAAATAAATTTTCCCCTTTTTTTTTAAAATTTTTGGATTAATAAAAACTCTTTTTTTATTTTGAAAAATATCAATTATAAATATTTTTTTATTTATACCAATTTGAGTTGCTGCTAAACCTATTCCTTTATTTAAATACATTACTTTAAACATATTATATATAATGTTTTTAACTTTAAAATTTATTTTATTAACTGATTTTGTTTTTTGTCTTAATAATATATTAGGATAGTAAATTAATTTTAATAGTAACATTTTAAAAATTTATAAATTATTATTAAAATTATTTATTATATTTTTTTTAAAATAAATATATTATATATAATATTTATATTAAATTCAAATTTATTTAAATAATATAATTAAAATTTTATTTTATTATTTTTATAATAAATATAAAATATAATATCTTCTATAGTTAATATTGGTATATCATGTTTTTTGGAAAAATTTATTATTTCAAATAATTTAGACATACTTCCATCTTTATTAGTTAATTCACAAAGTACCCCGATTTTTTTAAATTTTGCAAAAGATAATAATTCAATTGTAGCTTCAGTATGTCCTTTGCGTATTAATAATCCACCAGGTTGTGAACATAAAGGGAAAACATGTCCAGGTTTATTAAAATTAATAGATTTAATATTATTAAATGTAATACTACGTATTGTATTAATTCGATCATTAGCTGAAACACCTGTTGTTACATTTTTATTTGATTCTATACTTATAGTAAATGGTGTTTTAAATTTACTTGAATTATTTATAACCATCATTGGTAATGATAATTTTTTTCTTAGTTTTTCGGTAATGCAAAGACATACAATTCCGCTACCATGATGTATTGTTAAAGCCATTTGATTAATTGTCATATTTTCAGCAGCAAAAATAATATCACATTCATTTTCTCTATTTTTATCATCTAATAATATCACCCCTTTTTTTTTTTTTAATGATTTTATAGCATTTCTAACACGATCAATTGGTGAATTAAATTCTAATAGATTATTTATATTAATAATAACCCCATTATTTTTAAAATTTTTTTCGAAATTTAACAATTTTATTTTTTAAAATATATATATAAATTAATTAAAGATAAATTGTTAATTTTAAAAATAATTTTAATTTAAATAATAAATTAATTATTTACCAATACAAAAAGTTGAAAAAATTTCATTTATAATATTTTTTGTTTTTTTAATACCAATAATTTTATTTAATTCATTATTAGCTAATTTTAAATTTTCAGCTAATAATTCTTCATAAAATGTATATTTTAATTTTTTTTTAGATTTTATTAAATAATATTTTGTTTTTTTTAATAACTCTAAATGTCTTAAACGAGATGAAAATACTCCTTCTATAAAATTATTATTTAAACATATTTTATTTTTAATATAATCTTTTAATAAATTAATACCATTTAAGTTAAGTAAAGATAAACATATTAATGTATAATTTTTTAATAAAAATATACCTGGTAATTCTTTTGTTAAATCAATTTTATTTCTTATAACTGTAATTAATAAATTATTAGGAATTTTTTTAATAAAATCATATTTTAAATTTAAGAAATTTTTTTTTTTTTTAGAATTTATTAAAAATAATAAATGATTTGATTTTTTAATTTCATTTATTGTTTTTTTAATTCCAATTTTTTCTATTTCATTTTTAGTTTTACGTAAACCTGTAGTATCAATAATATTTAATTGAATATTATTAATTTGAATATTTTTTTTTAAAATATCTCTTGTAGTACCAATTAATTTATTTACAATAGAAACTTTTTCTCCACTTAAAATATTAATTAAACTTGATTTACCTACATTTGGTAAACCTATTATTATGATTTTTATACCTTCACAAATATTATAATTTATTTTTGATTTATTTAAAATATTATTAATATTATTAATTATAATATTTAAAATTTTTTTAATTTTATTTTTTTTTAATATATTAATATTATTTTCAAAAAAATTTATTTGAGCTTCTAATTTTACTCTTAAATTATTAATTAATTTAATAATATTGTTAATTTTAATAGAAAATTGCCCTTTTAATGAATATATTGCTAATTTTGTTGATAATATAGAATTAGAATTAATTAAATCAGAAATAGCTTCAGCTTGAATTAAATCTATTTTATTATTTAAAAAAGCACGTTCTAAAAATTCGCCTGGATGTGCTATTCTAATTTTATTTTTTTTTAAAATATTTTCAATTAATAAATTAATAATAATAGGTCCTCCATGTCCGTGTAATTCTAAAACATCTTCACCAGTAAAAGAATTAGGTTTTGGAAACCATATTGCAATTCCTTTATCTAAAATATTATTATTATAATCATAAAATGGTAAATAACTAGCATAACGTGGTTTTGGTATTTTTTTTAATATTGAATAAGTTATTTTTTTAGTATTTAAACCAGAAATTCTAATAATTCCAATTCCACCTCTACCTATTGGAGTTGCTTGAGCTATAATTGTATCTTTATTTTTCATAATTTTATTTTTAAATATAATATTTAAATTTTAAAATTTTTTTTTATATATATTTTTTTGTTGAAAAATAATAAAAATATTATTTACTATATAATAAATAATTAAACCAGAAGGAAACCAAAGAAAAAAAATACCATAAAAGAATGGAATTAAATACATAATTTTTTTTTGTAATGAATTATCTATAATTACTGGAGATATTTTTTGTATATAATACATTGTTATTATTAATAATATTGGTAATATATAATATGGGTCTTTAGAAGAAAGGTCATGTATCCAAAAAATAAATTTTGAATGTCTTAATTCAATAGATTCTATTAATATATTATATAATGATAAAAATATTGGCATTTGAATAAATACAGGTATTAAACCTAATAATGGATTAATTTTTTCTTTTTTATATAATTTTAATATTTCTTTATTTAATATTTCTTTATTATATTTATTTATTTTTTTTATTTTTTTTATTTTAGGATTTAATAAATTTATTTTTTTTATATAAATATATTGAAATTTTGATATTGGATATAATATAAAACGTAAAAATAATGTTATTAATATTATTGAAAAACCCCAATTACCTGAAATTTTATATATGAAATTTAATATTTTAAATAAAGGTTTAGATATAAACCATAAAAAACCATAATTTATAGTTAAACTTAAATATGGTGATATTTTTTCCATATCATTTTGTAATTTAGGACCAACCCATAAAGATAATTTAAAACTATTTGTTTCAAATGGTTTAATATTTATTGAATTTGATTGATAACCAATTATATATATTTTATTATTTAATTTTTCAGTATAAAAAATATTATTTGTTTTATTAATTGGAATTATCGCTGTTGTAAAATATTTTTGTAACATTGCAATCCAACCATTTTTAGTATTTATATTTAAATTAATATTATCTTTAAAAGATATTTGTTTGTATTTTTCAGAATCTGAAGAATATGCTATATTTCTATTTTTATTATTAATAATATCCTTTTTATTTTCATTAGTTAAATTTATTGTTTGTTTAATTTGACCATAAGAACTTAATTTTATAGGAATTATATTATTATTTATGAAAGTATTAATTATTTTAATTTCATAACTATTATTTTTTAATATTAAAGTTTTAATTAAAATATTATTATTTTTATCTTTATAATACATAGGAATTGATATATATTTTTTATTATTATTTATTGAATAATATTTTTTTTCAACTCTAAATTTTGGGTTCATTATTTTATTTTTATTATTAAATAAATTTTTTTTTTTTATTAAATTATTTTTAATTTGATAAATGAAAGAATTAGTTGTTTTTAAAAGTTTAATTGATTTTTGTGAATTTATTTTTTTTTTATATTTTAATAATTTTACTTCTTCTATTATACCACCATTAGTATTAATAGTTAAATACATTAAATCAGTTTTAATTTTAATTTTTTTATATTCTTTAGTTTTATTTTTAATAATTTCATTATAATTTATATTAATAATATTATTATTTTGATTTTTATAAAAATATTTTTTTTGAATTTTATTATTTCTAAATAATCCAAATATAATTAAAAAACCAAAAAATAAAAATATTAAAATTAATTTACGTTTTATATTCAAAATTTAAATTCTCAATATTTTTTTTTTTTTTCAAAAAAAAAATTAATAATTTTAAAAATTCCAAATTTTTTCTAAATTTATAATAAATTTATAATTATTTAATTCATATAATTTATTTTTAGAAAAAATAATAAAATCTAATATAGGTAATAAATATTGATTATATCTAAAACTTTCAATAGCAATACGTTTAAATTTATTTCTATCATGTGAAAATTTAATATGTTTTTTTTTTATAATTAAACCTAATCTAGCATATTCTAAATTATTAATAATTTTAATAATTTTAAAATATTTATTTGTATATGTAATTGAATTTTTATAATTTAATATTAAATTATTATTTAATAATTTAAAATTTTTTTTGAAAAAAAAATTTATCATATTTAATTATTTATAGGAAATTAATTTTTTTCTACCTTTACTACGTCTTCTTAATAATATTTTTCGACTTTTTTTTTTTAACATTTTTATTCTAAATCCATGTTTCCTGTTTCTTTTTAAAATAGATGGTTGAAATGTATATTTCATGTGTTTTATTATTTATAATAAGTTATTAATTTATAGTTTTATAATAAATTTTATATATTTAAAAATAAAATATTTAAATATTTATTTTTTAAAATTTTTTTTTTTAAAATGAATTTATAAATATAAAATATAATATAAATATAATTAAAAAGGTTTTAAATGTTAAATAAAAAAAATATAGTAATAATAGGTGGTGGAATTAGTGGTTTAGAATTAACTAAACTTTTAAGTAAAAAAATAGATAAAAAAAAAAACAATATAATACTTATAGATAAAAATTTTTATCATATTTGGAAACCTATGTTACATAAAATAGCAACAGGATATTTAGATGCAAATATAAATACAATTAATTTTTTAGATCATTCACATTATTATAATTATAAATTTAAATTAGGATCTTTAATAAATATTAATAAATATAAAAAAATTATAATATTTAAATATTTAAATAATAAAAAAGAGATTATTAAAAAATTAAAATATAATATTCTTGTTTTAGCATTAGGTAGTATATCTAATGATTTTAATATTCCAGGAGTTAAAAAAAATTGTTTTTTTTTAGATAATATAAAACATGCAATGTTATTACATAAAAAAATATTTAATATTTTATTAAATTTTAATAATAATAATAGTAAAGATAAAAATATTAAAATTAATATAGTTATTATAGGTGGAGGTGCAACTGGGGTAGAATTATCTACTGAAATAATGAATTTAATAAAAGAATTAAAAAAAATTAAATATAATTATTTTAATAATAAAAAAATAAATCTTACAATTATTGAAGCTGGTTCTAAAATTTTATCATTATTACCAAATAAAATTTCCTTTTATGTTTATAACAAATTAAAAGAAATAAAAATTAATATTATAACAAATACTATAGTTACTTACATATATAAATATGGAATAAAAACTAAAACAAATTTTTATATTAATGCTGATTTAATAATTTGGACAGCAGGAATAAAAGTAAATAATTTTATTAAATATATAAAAGGTCTTGAGGTTAATAATATTAATCAATTAATAATTAAATCTACTTTGCAAACTACTTTAGATAAAAATATTTTTGCTATAGGTGATTGCTCATCTTTAAAAATAAATAACAAAATTATTCCAGCTAGAGCTCAGTCAGCGCATCAAATGGTAAAAATATGTTTTAATAATATTATATCTATTTTAAATAATAAAAATATGAAATTTTTTAAATATAAAGATTATGGTACTTTAATATCTTTATCAAAATTTAATACAATAGGTTATTTAATTTTAAATATAATAAAAAAAAATATAATAATTAAGGGGAAATTAGCATGTTATTTATATATTTTATTATATAAAATGCATCAAATTAAAATACAAGGATATAAAAAAACATTATTACTTATTATAGTTAATATAATTAATAATTTTATATATCCTAAAATTAAAATTAAATAAAATTTATTTTTATTTTAAATTTTTTTAAAATTAATTGAAGATCCGCAATTACATGTTGTTTTTATATTTGAATTTTTAATAATAAACTTTGATTCTTCTATATAGTAATTATAAAATAAATAACTTCCTGATAAATATTGGAAACTAATTGAATCAATAACTATTATAATATTTTTTTTAATAATACATATATCTCTCTTCATTTTTTTATTTACTAAAATAAAACCATATTTTAAACCATTACAACCACCACCTTTTACAAAAATTCTTAATTTTTTTTTTGTTTTAATTATTATAGAATTTATTTTATTAATAGCTGTTTTATTTATATTAAAGGTTAAAAAATTTTTCATTTTATTTTATTTTTTATTTTTAAATTAATTAAAATTTGCATCTGGAAGGATTTGAACCTTCGACCGCTCGGTTCGTAGCCAAGTACTCTATCCAACTGAGCTACAGATGCAAATACGGTGAGACGGGGATTCGAACCCCGGATACTTTTATAATGTATACTCCCTTAGCAGAGGAGCGCCGTCAGCCCCTTGGCTATCTCACCATAGATATTTAAAAATTTTAAAATATAATAATTTTTAAACTCTATAATATTTTAGATTAATAATCTATTAATACAATTTCAAATATTTTTAATTTTTTATTTATATTAAAATGTATTAATATTAATATTAGTATTAACATTAGCCTTATAATTTATTTCTGAAAAACGAAAACCAAACAAACGAAGAAAATCTTTTTTGCAATTAAAATAGTCTGTTTCATTTTTGAAATTATGTGAATTTACATTTAACCATATTTTTTTACATTCTTTTTGTACATCTCTTCTTTTTTCCCATGTATCCATACGTATTCTATTATATTTATCAGTTTTATAATATTTATTATATAAACATGTTGACATTAAACGAAATATTTGACTTATACAATCTTCATGTAAATTTTTATTTTTCATTACTTTATAAAGAATTGAAATATATAAATTCATAAATGGATTTAAATAAGTACTTTTTGTAATTGTTGTTTTTAGAATAACAACATTAACAATACCATTAATTTTTATTAATTTTTTATGTATATTTTTAGCTGAATTATTAAAATCAAATTTTGCTAAACCTATTGTACTATCTTTATATATTGGTGATAATAATTTACTACTAATACAAGAATAAGCAATAGATTTAACACCTTCCTCTAATACATTTGCTTTTTTTAATTCTTCCATCCATAATTCCCAATCTAAACCACCCATAACTGAAATTGTATCTATTATTTCTTTATTATTAGCTACTTTAATTGTAGAATTTATAATTTTACTTTTACTTATATTAATAGTTTTATTTGTGTATTTTTTATAAATTGGTTTAATTACAGCATTAATTATTTTATTGTTACTTAACTTACGTGATTTTGTAGATACAGAATAAATTACTAAATCAATTTTACCTAAATCCTTTTTAATTAATTTAATTACTTTATTTTTACATTCAGATGTAAAAGTATCACAATTTATATTTTTAGAATATAAACCCAAAATTTTAGAAAATTTATCAAATGCTGCAATATTATACCAACCTTCATTTGAAAAATTCAAAAAATTTTTTTTTTTTTCAAAAAATACACCAATGGTTTTTGCTTCAAACCCAAATGTAGCAACTATACGTGATGCTAAACCAAAACCAGATGAAGCCCCTATTATTAACACCCTTTTAGGCCCTTTTTTTAAAAAAATATTTCTTTTTTTAACATAATAAATTTGATTATATACATTATATTCACAACCTATTGGGTGAGGTGTAATGCAAAAAAATTTTTTAAATCTGGGTTTTATTATCATATTTTTTACTTTATTTTAAAAATAAATAAATATTTTATTAAATTTATTCTTTATATATAAATTTAAAATAAATAAATATTTTTAATAAAAATAATATTTGACTTTTTAAAAATATATATTTATAATATTTTTATATGAGTGATTAGCTCAGATGGTAGAGCGCCTCCTTTACACGGAGATGGTCGAAGGTTCAATTCCTTCATCACTCATTATTTTATTAATATTTATTATATAAATTAAATTAAATTAAATTAAATTAAATTAAATTAAATTAAATTAATTTTAATTTTTAAAAATTTTAACACTTTTAAATACTTTTTATAAGTGGGTTAAGGAATATTCTAAATGTCAAAAATGAGAGGACAAGTAAAATGGTTTAATGAATCAAAAGGATTTGGGTTTATTACACCTTCTGATGGAAGTAAAGATGTTTTTGTTCATTTTTCAGCTATTCAAGGTAGTGGTTTTAAAACACTTGCTGAAGGACAAAATATTGAGTTTGAAATTCAAGAAGGTCAAAAAGGTCCATCTGCTATTAATGTTACAACATTATAAAACATAATTTTAAATAAAGCCCGTTATAACGGGCTTAATTCTATTATATTTTATATTCTTTATATAAAATATGTTTTCTAATAATTGGATCAAATTTTTTATATTTCTTTTTTTTATTATTTTTTTTATTTTTAGTAATTGTATAAAAATGCCCCGTTTTATAAGATGATACTAATTTTATTATTTCTCTAATACTTTTACCCATATATTATTCCAATATTTTTTAAAATTTAATTATTTTAAAAATAAATTTATACCCTTTTTATTTATTATTTTTAAACCTTTTTTAGATAATTTGAAATTTAAATATTTTTTTTTTTTTTTAATCCAAAATTTATGATTATGTAAATTTGGGTAAAATTTTCTTTTAGTTGCATTCATTGCATGTGAACGATTATTACCTGTTATAGGTTTTTTTTTTGTTATTTGACATATTCTTGACATTTTAAATATCCAATAAATTTTAAAATTATATATTTAAAAATTTATTTAAAATTAAATAATTTATTATTAAAATATTTTAGTTTTTAAAAATTTAAAAATTAATTTATTAATATTTATTTAAATGTTTTGGTATTATATTGAATGAAAAAATAAAATTTATAAAAATAATAAATGAAAATGAACAAAGAATAGATAATTATTTAATAAATAAAATTAAATATATATCAAAAAATAATATTTATAAAATTATAAGAAAAGGAAGTATAAGAGTAAATAAAAATCGTGTCAAATTTTTTTATAAATTAAAAAAAAATGATATAATACGTATTAAAATAAAAAATACTAAAAAAAAAGAGATATTTTATTTGAATAATTTAGAAAAACATATAATATATGAAGATAATTATATTTTAATAATTAAAAAACCATCAGGAATAGCTGTTCATGGAGGTAGTGGGGTAAAATGTGGTTTAATTGAGAGTATTAGAATTCTTAGGAAAAAAGAAAATTTTTTAGAACTTGTACATAGATTAGATAAAGATACTTCTGGTATTTTATTATTAGCTAAAACTAGAAATGCTTTAATTTTTTTAAATAAAGAATTAAGTTTTAAAAATATTAAAAAGGAATATTTAGCTTTAGTTCATGGAAGATGGAATAAAAAAATTAATAATATAATATTAAATATTAATAATAAATCTTCTATTTCTTTTTTTAAATTTATTAAAAATTATAATTTTAATTCTTTAATTAAAATCTACCCAATTACTGGTTATACACATCAAATTCGTATACATACATTAAATATTAATAATCCCATTATATTTGATAAAAAATATGGTATTAAAAAATTAGATAATAAACTTTTAAATATTAAATTAAATCGTATTTTTCTTCATGCTACAAAAATTTATTTTAAACATCCATATATTAAAAAAAAAATTAAAATAATCTCCAATATTGATTATGACTTATATTATTGTCTCAAAAAAATTAATTAAAATTTAAATATATTTTAATATAATAATTTAAAAAAAATTTATATTTAATTTTATAAAATATTTAAATAAATGGAAAATTAATATGGCTGTTCCAAAACATAAAATATCTCGTTCTAAAAGAGGTAAAAGAAGGTCACATAACAAATTAAATTATAAACTTTTATCAACTGATATTAAAACAGGTGAATTACATATTAGACATCATATTACATTTAAAAAATTTTATAAAGGTAAAAAAATTATAAAATAAATTTATTTTTAAATTATTTATTTATAAAATAATTTTATTTAATATTAATATTTTTAATTAAGGAATAAAATGACTTTAGTTACTCTTAAAGCTCCAGATTTTACAGCATCTGCTATTTCAAAAGATGGTAAAATTATAAAAGATTTTAATTTTAAAAAATATACTAATAATAAATATGTTGTTTTATTTTTTTGGCCCATGGATTTTACTTTTGTATGCCCATCAGAATTAATAGCATTTGATAAAAGATTTTATGAATTTCAAAAAAGAAATGTTGAATTAATAGGAATATCAATTGATTCTGAATATGTTCATAATGCATGGAGAAATACTCCAATAAATGAAGGTGGAATAGGTAAAGTTAAATATATTATGATTGCTGATATAAAAAGAAAAATTCAAAAATTATATGGTATTGAACATCCTAAGTTAGGTGTAGCACTTAGAGCGTCATTTTTAATTGATAAAAATAGTATTATAAGAACTCAAATTATTAATGATTTACCTATTGGTAGAAATGTAGATGAAATTATTAGAACTATTGATGCATTACAATTTCACGAAAAATATGGAGATGTTTGTCCAGCACAATGGGAAAAGGGAAAACCTAGTATTATACCTTCTACAAAAGGAATTATTCAATATTTAAATAAATATTTAGATAAATTATAATAAAATGTAGGACTTTAATAGTCCTATATATATTATTAAATAACATTTCAATTAAATTAAAAAAACTAAAAATAGAAATTTGTGTTATATTAAATTATATTTTAAATATATGCGGGAGTAGTTTAGTGGTAGAATATAACCTTGCCAAGGTTGAGGTCACGGGTTCAAATCCCGTCTCTCGCTTTATTATTTTTATTATATTTTAAAAAAAATTTTTTTTTTTGATTTAAATTTATAAATTATTTATTTTTTTTATTTATAATATTTATAATACTAATCATTTCTAACGCATTAAATGCTGCTTCTATACCCTTATTACCAGATTTACATCCAGATCTATTTATAGCTTGTTCAATATTGTCAGTTGTTAATATACCTAAAATAACTGGAATTTCAGTTTTTAACATAACATTACTAATACTTGAAATTATTGCATTTGAAATATAATTAAAATGTTTAGTATCACCTTTAATAATAGTTCCTAAAGTAATAATTGCATTATATTTTTTGGAATTTGCTAGTAATTGAACAATTAATGGTATTTCATAAACTCCAGGAACCCAAACAATAGTAATATTATTATCTGAAATTTTCCCAATTCTTTTTAAAATTTCAATAGATCCATTTAATAATGATTTATTTATAAATTCATTAAAACGTGATACTATAATTGCAATATTAATATTAATAGAAGAAAATGAACCATTAATAATCTTCATATATTTTATTTCCTATTTATTATTTTAATTAATAAAATATATTTTTTTTTTTTAATATTATTTTTAAATCATCACCTTTTTTTCTAATATTTTTAAAAATAAAATTATTTTTATTTGATATTTTTTTAAAATTAGGTAAATTGAATAAACCTAAACTTTTATTACCTAAGATTTTAGGTGAAATGTATAAAATTAATTCATCAATTAATTTTAATTTTAATAATGATCCAGATAATTTAGAACCTGATTCAATTAAAATATTATTTATTTTAATTTTACCTAAATATAAAAATAAAGATTTTAAATTTATTTTTTTTTTAAAAATTATTTGATGTATATTATTTGGCCAAATTTTATTATCCCTTTTTAATCTTATTAAAAAAATTTCTCTTTTTTTTTGTATTATTTTATGTTTAGGTTTTATTCTATTTTTACTATCTATTAAAATTATTAAGGGTTGTTTTAAATTTTTAAATGGATATAAATTATTAAATAATTTATTTATATATTTTAAATGTATATTAAATGATGGATTATCAAATAATATTGTATTACTAGTACTAATTATAGCTGAACATTTAATTCTTAATTTTTGAACATCAATTCTTGAATTAATAGAAGTTATCCATTTACTTAAACCAGATAATAATGCAGTTCTTCCGTCTAATGAAATACCGCATTTTAATTTTATATAAGGTAATCCAGTTATCATTCGTTTAAAAAAACCAACATTATTTTTATTTTTAATATTTATTGATATATAAGAAACTTGTAAACCAGCATTTATTAAAATTTTAAAACTATTACCTAAAATTTTTGGATTGGGATCCTTAGTTGCAATAACTACACGTTTTATACCTGAATAAATTATTGTTTTAACACATGGAGGTGTATTATTATAATAAATACAAGGTTCAAGAGTTATATACATTGTTGAATTTTTAATATTATTTACTGAATCTCTTATTGCATTAATTTCAGCGTGAGGGCCACCTAAAATAATATGAACACCTTCACCAATTATTTTATTATTTTTAACAATTATACACCCAACACTAGGGTTTGGCATAGTAGTAAAATTTCCTAAATATGATATTTGAAATGCGCGATTAATATATAATTTATCAATTTTAAGTTGAATTTTATTTAATATAATATTTTATCCATATTTTAAAATTTATTAAATTTATAATATGTAATATATAATTTAAAGATAATTAAATTTAAACGGAACGGACGGGACTTGAACCCGCGACCCCTTGCGTGACAGGCAAGTATTCTAACCAACTGAACTACCGTTCCAATTTTTTTTGAAATTTTATATTTAAAAGTATAAAAATCAATATATATATTATTTAATATTGTTAATCTATTAAAATTTTTAAATTTTAAATAAAAAAATTAAAATTAATTTATTTAAAAAATTTAAATAATTAAGGTTAAAATGATTTATTCTAAATATTTTGATATTATAATTGTTGGTGGTGGACATTCTGGAGTTGAAGCAGCAATGGCATCTGCACGGATGGGATGTAAAACTTTATTATTAACACATAATATTAATACTTTAGGAGAATTATCATGTAATCCATCAATTGGAGGTATTGGTAAAAGTCATTTAGTTAAAGAAATTGATGCTCTTGGGGGTTTAATGGCAAAAGTATCAGATATTTCAGGAATTCAATTTAAAATATTAAATTCAAGTAAGGGATATGCTGTTCGTTCTACTCGTGCTCAAATAGATAGAATTTTATACAAAAAAGCAATTTTAAATGCATTAAATAATGAAAATAATATTAAAATTTTCCAAAGTTCAGTTAAAAAGATAATCATTAAAGATAAATGCGTAATTGGAGTTATTACAAAAATGAATTTTAGATTTTATTCTAAATCAGTTATTGTATGTACTGGAACTTTTTTAAACGGTAAAATATATATAGGTTCAAATAACTATAAAGGGGGTAGAATTGGAAATTTTTCATCAAATTCATTATCTTTATTTTTAAATGAATTACCATTTAAAATACAACGTTTAAAAACTGGTACTCCCCCTCGTATTGATTATAATAGTATTAATTTTAAAATTTTAAAAAAACAATATGGTGATATTCCTATTCCCAATTTTTCTTTTTTAAATAATATTAAGTATTTACCTAAACAAATTAATTGTTATATTACTAATACTAATGAAAAAACACATAATATAATTAAAAAATATATTAAATATAGTCCATCTTATAATGGTATTATAAATGTAACTGGTCCTCGTTATTGTCCTTCAATAGAAGATAAAGTAATGAAATTTAAAAAAAAAATATCACATCAAATTTTTTTAGAACCTGAAGGAATTTTAAGTAAAGAATTTTATCCTAATGGTATTTCAACAAATTTACCATTTAATATTCAATTAAAAATTATACATACAATAAAAGGATTAGAAAAATCAAAAATTATAAAACCCGGATATGCTGTAGAATATGATTTTTTAAATCCAAAAGATTTAAAAAAAACATTAGAAAGTAAATATATTAATGGTTTATTTTTTGCTGGTCAAATTAATGGTACAACTGGTTATGAAGAAGCAGCAGCACAAGGTTTATTAGCAGGTATAAATTCTAGTTTATATATTCTTGGTAAAAAAGAATTTATTATAAAAAGAAATCAAGCATATATTGGTGTATTAATAGATGATTTAATTACTTTAGGAACAAAAGAACCATATAGAATTTTTACTTCAAGATCTGAACATCGTTTACAATTACAAGAAGATAATGCAGATTTGCGTTTAACACCTAAAGGAAGAGAAATAGGTTTAATAAATGATTTTAGATGGAAAATTTTTTGTAAAAAGAGAAATATTATAGAAAAAGAAAAAAAGAGATTACAATATATATATATTAATATTAATAAATCAAATAATAAATTTAAATATATAAAAAAAAATGGTTTTAATTTATTACGAATACCTAAAATAACATATAATAAATTAACTTCAATTAAAATATTTTCTCCTTCTTTTTTATATAAACAAATTTATAAACAAATTGAAATTCAAATAAAATATGAAGGGTATATTATTCATCAAAAAAAAGAGATTAAAAATCAAAAAAAAAAAAAAAAAATGTTTTTACCTTTAAAATTTAATTATAAAAAAATTAAAAATTTATCAAATGAAGTAATTTTAAAATTAAACAAATATCAACCTAAATCAATATATGAAGCTATTAATATTTCTGGTATAACACCTGTTGCGATTTCTATTTTATTAATTTGGTTTAAAAAAAATTTAAAAAAATAATTAAATTAATATAAATTTATTTCAAAAATACAAATAATATTGTATAATATATTTATTTGATAAATAAAGTTACATTTATTATTAAAAAATTTTAAATTACAATTATTTAAATATATTTTAATTAACAACAACTTATTATTTTATATATTAATTTGATAATATTTTTTTTAAAATTTAATTATGGGAGTATATTAATGAATATTAAACCATTATATGATCGTATTATAGTTAAACGTAAAGAATTAGAAATGAAATCATCTGGTGGTATTGTTTTAACTGGAGCAACTATAGGTAAATCAACAAGGGGTGAAGTTTTAGCTATAGGTAAAGGTAAAATTTTAGATAATGGTGTAATTAGACCATTAGAGATTAAAGTAGGAGATATTATTATATTTAATGATGGATATAATATAAAATCTGAAAAAATAAATAATGAAGAAATATTAATTATGTCTGAAAGTGATGTTTTAGCAATTATTGAAGATAAAAAATAATTTTAATTTAAAAATATAAGGAGTAAATTATGACAGCTAAAGAAATAAAATTTGGGAATAATGCACGTTTAAAAATGCAAAATGGTGTTAATTTACTTGCAAATGCAGTTAAAGTAACATTAGGACCTAAAGGACGTAATGTAATATTAGATAAACCCTTTGGTTCTCCTTCTATAACTAAAGATGGTGTATCTGTTGCAAAAGAAATAGAATTAGAAGATAAATTTGAAAATATGGGTGCTCAAATGGTAAAGGAAGTAGCTTCAAAATCAAATGATGCAGCAGGTGATGGTACAACTACTGCAACTGTAATAGCACAATCTATTATAAATGAAGGTTTAAAGGCTGTTGCTGCAGGTATGAATCCTATGGATTTAAAAAGAGGAATTGATAAAGCTGTCTTTCATGCTGTTAATGCATTAAAAGAATTATCAGTTTCATGTTCAGATTATAAATCAATTGCTCAAGTAGGTACAATATCTGCAAATTCTGATGAAAAAGTTGGAAAACTTATAGCAGAAGCAATGGAAAAAGTTGGTAAAGAGGGTGTAATAACAGTTGAAGAGGGTACTGGATTAAAAGATGAATTAGATGTAGTTGAAGGAATGCAATTTGATAGAGGTTATCTTTCACCTTATTTTATTAATAAACATGATAATGGTTCAGTAGAATTAAATAATCCATTTATATTATTAGTAGATAAAAAAATAACAAATATTCGTGAAATTTTACCTATTTTAGAATCTGTTGCTAAAGCTGGAAAATCTTTATTAATTATAGCTGAAGACATTGAAGGTGAAGCATTAGCAACATTAGTAGTTAATACAATACGCGGGATTGTAAAAGTAGCTGCTGTTAAAGCTCCAGGTTTTGGTGATCGTCGTAAAGCTATGTTACAAGATATTGCAATTTTAACTGCTGGTACATTAATATCTGAAGAAATTGGAATGGATTTAGAAAAAACTAAATTACAAGATTTAGGTCAATCTAAAAAAGTTATTATTAATAAAGATAATACTATAATAATAGATGGAATTGGGGATGAAATTTTAATCAAAAATCGAATTTCTCAAATAAGAAAACAAATTAAAGAATCTACTTCTGATTATGATAAAGAAAAATTACAAGAAAGTGTTGCAAAATTAGCAGGAGGAGTTGCTGTTATTAAAGTAGGTGCTGCTACAGAAGTTGAAATGAAAGAAAAAAAAGCTAGAGTTGAAGATGCTTTAAATGCTACAAGAGCAGCAGTTGAAGAAGGTGTTGTTGCAGGAGGTGGAGTAGCATTAATAAGAGCAGCTAATAAAATAATTAATTTAAGAGGTGAAAATGAAGATCAAAATGTAGGTATAAAAGTTGCAATACGTGCTATGGAATCTCCTCTAAGACAAATTGTAATAAATGCTGGTGAAGAGGCATCTGTAATTGCTAATAATGTTAAAATGGGTAAGGGAAATTATGGGTATAATGCATCTTCTGAAAAATACGGTGATCTTATAAATATGGGTATATTGGATCCAACTAAAGTAACAAGGTCTGCATTGCAATATGCATCATCAATTGCTGGGTTAATGATAACAACAGAATGTATGATTACTGAATTACCTAAAGAAGATAAATTAAATTTAAATTCAAATTCAAATATTAATAATAATATGAGTAATATGATGTAAAAAATTTATTATAATAAATAATTTAATTTTAATTAATTAAATGTTTAATAAATAAAATTATAAAATTAATAAGTTTTATAAATAAAATAATCAATATATTTAATATTTTAAAATTTATTATTTTATTATTTTATTATAAATATAATTATTATATTTTAATATTGTATAAATAAATTTTATTAAATATATTTATAAAATTAAAATATTTTTATTTACATAATGTAAAATTTGTAAATGTTAAAATTTTTATTTATATTATATATTTAAATTATTTTAAAATAATTTTTAATATATATTTATTTTAATTTTTATATTTAATAAAAATATTTTAATATATTATTATAAAATAATTATTATTTATTAAATATTTAATTTATTATTTTTTAAAATGTATTAATTGTTTTATTAATAAAATTTTAATATTAATATTTTTAATATTTTTTATTTTATATTGTATTTGAATCAATTTATTAATAAAATAATATAAATTTTTTAAACTAATAAAGTTAGATAATTTAATTATTAATTTTTCTTGATCTTTATTTATAATATAATATTTACATTTATGTTTTATTTTTATTATATCAATTATTAATGTATATATCCAATATATATATAATTCTAAATTTTTAAATTCTAATATTTCAAATAAAAATAATATATTTTTATTAATTATTTCAATAGATATTAAATTAAATAATTTTTTTCTTAATTTCCATATATTTGAAGATAACATTTTATTTGCTGATAATGGAGCATAATTATTTAAATATAAAGCAGTTTTTAATTCATTAATATTATTTTTATTATTTTTTTTTAACCAATTTAAACTTATAACTTCTTTAGGTGTATTTAAATTTAAATAAAAACAATTTTTTTTTAAATTTATAAATAAATTTGTAAATTCACTGCATCTTAAAATAAAAAATAAATTTTTTTTTTTAATTTTTAATAATTTCAATAATTTATAAATTTCAAATTTATTAAATAATTCAATTTTAGGTAAATATATAATTTTTATATTGTTTTCTTGTGATTTTATATAAATATAGTCAATTAATTTATTAATATAATTAATATTAATATTTGTTTTATTTTTAATAATATAATAATCGGGGTGATTTCCAAATTTTATTAAATTACAATTATTACATATACCGCAGTTAGTAGTAGTTTTTTTTTTACAAATTAACCAAGCAATTATATTTTTTAATAAAAAATTAGTACCATTTCCTTTTAAACTATATATAAAAAGTGATTTATTTATTTTTTTATTTTTATAATATGTAATTATTTTTTTATAAATTGAATTAAGCCATGGATATAAGTTTTTTTTAAACATATTTTAAAAATTAAATATAATTTTATTTTTTATATATATATAAATTAAAAATTTATTAAATATTTTATAAAAACAAATAATAAATAAAATAATTATTTTAATGGAAATATTATGGATAATAAAAAAGAAAAAAATGAGGAAATTAAAAATATAAAAGAAAAATCTGAAAAATATATTATTGATGAAAATAATAAAATTAATATTAAACGTATTAATGAATTAGAATTATATATTAAAAATTTTAAAAAAAAAGAGTATGATAATTTTTTACGTTATAAAGCAGAAATAGAAAATATTAAAAAGAGATCTTCTATTGATATTGAAAAAACTTACAAATTTGCTTTAGAAAATTTTTCTAAAGATTTATTACTAATTATTGATAATTTAGAAAGATCTATAAAATCATTAAATAAATTTAATAATAAATTAATTTCAATTTTTGAAGGAATTGAATTAACATTAAAATCTATAATTAATTTAATTAATAAATATGGTATTAAAATTATTAATAATACTAATATTCAATTTGATCCTATTAAACATCAAGCAATATGTTCAGTTAAATCAGATAAATTTAAATCTAATTTTATTATTAATGTTGTTCAAAATGGTTATATTTTACACAATCGTTTATTAAGACCTGCTTTAGTTATAGTTTCTATTTAATAAATATAAATTTTTAAAAATAATAAAATATAATAATTAATAATTTTAATTTTTTTAAAATAAATATGTCTATAAATAAAATAAATATTTATAATAATTTTAAAAATTTAGAAAAAAAAACATATAAAATTTGGGAAAAAAATGGATATTTTAAATCTAAAAATGATATAAAAAAAAAAAATTTTTGTATTATTATTCCGCCTCCAAATATTACTGGTAGTTTACATATAGGTCATGCTTTACAACAAACAATTATAGATATTACTGCAAGATATAATAGAATGAATAATAAAAATGTTTTATTAAAAGTAGGTACAGATCATGCTGGAATAGCAACTCAAATTATAATGCTAAAAAAATTTAAAGGAAAAAAAACAAAAAAATTTTTAATTAAAAAAACTTGGTTATGGAAAAAAAAAATTGTTAATATTATAAATAATCAAATACGTCGCTTAGGTATATCTGTTGATTGGGGTGATGAAATATTTACTATGAATAATACCTTTGCTAATATTGTTAAAAAAATTTTTATAAATTTATATAAAAAAAAAATAATTTATAGAGGTAAAAAGTTAGTTAATTGGAATACTAAATTAAATACAGTAATATCTGATTTAGAAGTAGAATATAAAATATCTAAAGGTTATTTATGGTATTTTAAATATCCTTTAAAAAATAACTTTAAAACTTTTAATAATTATCCATATATAATCGTTGCAACTACTAGACCAGAAACAATTTTCGGAGATACCGCTTTAGCAGTTAATCCTTTAGATAATAGATATAAAAATTTAATAGGTAAAAAAGCTATTGTACCATTAGTTAATCGTTGTATTCCTATTATTTCAGATAAATATGTTAATATTAAAAAAGGTACTGGTTGTGTTAAAATAACTCCAGGTCATGATTTTAATGATTATGAAATTGCTAAAAAACATAATTTAAATATATTAAATATTTTAAATTTAAATGGTAAAATTAAAAAAAAAATTAATATTAAAAAAAATTGTTTTAATTTTATCCCTAATAAATTTAGAAATTTAAATATTTTAAAAGCTAGAAAATTAATAATTTTAATATTAAAATTATTAGGATTTTTAAATAAAATCGAAGTTTGTAAAATTAAAATACCATATAGTAAACAAAATGTTATAATTGAACCCATGTTAACAAACCAATGGTATTTAAAAAGTAATATTTTATCTAAAAATGCAATAAGAGTAATTAAAAAAAAAAAAATTATTTTTTTACATAAAAAATATGAAAATATGTATTTTAGTTGGATGAAAAATATTCAAGATTGGTGTATATCAAGACAATTATGGTGGGGACATCGAATACCTGCTTGGTATGATAAAAAGGGTAAAATTTATATTGGTAATAATGAAAATGAAATACGTATTAAAAATAAAATAAAAAAAAATATTATTATTAAACAAGATAATGATGTTTTAGACACATGGTTTTCTTCAAGTTTATGGACATTTGTTTCTTTAGGTTGGCCTAATAATAAAAATTTTTTATATTTTCACCCAACAAATGTAATTTTTAGTGGTTTTGATATTATTTATTTTTGGATAGCAAGAATGATTATGTTAACAATGTTTTTTATAAAAGATAAATTAGGAAAACCTCAAATTCCATTTAAATTTATTTATATAACTGGATTAATATGTGATATTTATGGTAAAAAAATGTCAAAATCAATTGGTAATACTATTGACCCGATAGACATTATTGAAGGTATTTCTATTAAAAATCTTTTAAAAAAAAAAATTAAAAATATTAATAATAAAGAAAAAATTTTTGAAATTATTAAATTAACTAAAAAACAATTTCCTAATAATATTATACCATATGGAGCAGATGTTTTAAGATTTTTTTTAACAAATATATTAAATACTAATAGATGTATACTTTTAAATTTTAAAAAATTAGAAAAAAGTAATAATTTTTATAATAAATTAATAAATGCATATAAATTTATATTAATATATAATAATAATTATAATAAAAATAATAATATTAATAATAATATTAATAATAATAATTTTAAATTAATAGATCGTTATATTCAAATTAAATTAAATATTATGATTAAAGATTATTGTAATTCATTAAATAATTATCGTTTTGATATTGCAATAAATATTTTATATGAATTTATTTGGAATGAATTTTGTAATTGGTATATTGAATTTTCTAAAATAATTTTAAAATATGGTAATTTTATAGAAAAATTTAGTAATTATTATACTTTATTTTATGTTTTTGAAAAAATTTTAAAAATTGCACATCCTATAATACCATTTATTACTGAAAATATTTGGAAAAGAATACAAAGAAAAATTAATAATATTAATAATACTATAATGTTAGAATCTTTTCCAAAATATAATAAAAATATTTATAATAAAAGGGATTTAGAAGATTTAAAATGGATTAAAAATATTATTATATCTATAAGAAACATAAGAACAGAAATGTTTATTAATAAAAAAGATAAAATAAATATATTATTTTGGAATATTAATAAAATTATTATACGTCGTATTAATGAAAATAAAAATATTATTAAAAAAATATCAAATTTAAAAAATATAAATATATTATCTAAAAATCAAAAAAAACCTATATGTTTAATAAAAATAATAGATGATGGTGAAATTTTATTTCCATTAAAATTTATTAATAAAAATATTAAATTAAATCATATTAAAAATGAAATTATTAAAAAAAATTATAAAATTTTAAAAATAAAATTTAAAATAAATAATAAAAAATTTTTAAATAATGCTCCTAAAATAATAATTATTAAAAAAATAAATATTTTATTAAATTTAAATAAAAATAAAAATAAATTGTTAAAACAATTTATTATTTTAAAATGATATTAAAATTAATAATATATTTAAAATATTTTAAAACATTAATTATTTAAAATTTAAGAGAAATTATGAAATTTATAGATGAAGCAAATATTTTAATAATTGCTGGTAAAGGGGGTGATGGGTGTATTAGTTTTCGTCGTGAAAAATATATACCATATGGAGGGCCTGACGGTGGGAATGGAGGAAATGGTGGTAATATATATATATGTACTAATAAAAATTTAAATACATTAATGCATTTAAATTTTAAAAAAACATTTTATGCTGAAAATGGTGGGAATGGTAAACCTAAATTATGTACCGGTAAAAATGGTAAAAATTTATTAATTTATGTACCCATTGGTACAATTATTAAAATTATAAAAAATAAAAAAATAATAAGTAAAATAATTTTAAATAATCAAAAAATTTTATTAGCTAAAGGGGGGGTTAGGGGGTTAGGGAATAATCATTTTAAATCTTCTATAAACCGCACTCCATTTAAAAAAACAAAGGGGTTACTGGGTGAAAAAAAAAAAATTTATTTAGAATTATTATTATTAGCAGATGTTGGATTAATTGGATTACCAAATTCAGGTAAATCAACTTTTGTTAATATAATATCTGCAGCAAAACCTAAAATTGATATATATCCATTTACAACAATTAAACCTAAACTTGGTGTAGTATATACTGAAAAAAAAACTTTTATAATTGCTGATATTCCAGGTATAATTAAAAATTCATCAAAAGGTTATGGGTTGGGATATAGATTTTTAAAACATATAAAACGTTGTAAATTATTATTATTAATGATAGATATTAAACCTTTAGATAAATCAAATATAATTGATAATATTAAAATTATTATAAATGAATTAAAATTATATGATAAAGAAATATTAAAAAAACCCTATTGGTTAATTTTTAATAAAATGGATCTTATTAATAAAAAAAATTTAGATATTATAATAAAAAATATTATTAAAAAAATAAATTGGAAAAATAAATATTATATTATTTCTTGTCTTAAAAATATAAGGGTAAAATTTTTATGTAATAAAATTGCAGAATTTTTATAATTAAAATATATTTATATTAATTATTTTTTTTAAAATATATAAAATAATACAATATTATTAAATTTATAAAGTAAAAATTTAAATTTTAATATTTTAAAATAATTAATTTTTTATTGTTATATCTTTCATACTTAAACGTATTCTCCCGTTATTATCAATTTCAATAACTTTTACAAAAATTTCTTGATTAATTTTTAAATAATCAGATACTCTTTTAATTTTTTTATTAGTAATTTGTGAAATATGTATTAAACCTTCCTTCCCTCCATTAATTGATAAAAATGCACCAAAATCAACAATTTTAGTTATTTTACCTTTATAAATTCCACCTACTTCAATTTCAGCTGTTATTTTATTAATTTTATTAATTGCATAATTTATTTTTTCAAAATTATCTGAATAAATTTTAATTGCACCATTATTTTCTATTTCAATTGTGGTACCAGTTTCTTCGGTAATAGAACGTATTACAGAACCACCTTTACCAATTAAATCCTTAATTTTATTTTGTTTAATTTTTATAATTTTAATTTTTGGTGCAAATTTAGAAATTTCCATTTTTGGTTTTTTAATTACATTAAACATTTTTTTTAAAATATATAATCTTGCAATTTTTGCTTTATCCAAAGTTTTACTTATAATTTCTTTAGTAATACCCTCTATTTTCATATCTATTTGTAATGAAGTTATTCCATTGTAACTACCAGAAATTTTAAAATCCATATCTCCTAAATTATCTTCTTCTCCTATAATATCAGTTAAAATTATAAATTTTTTGCCTATTTTTATTAAACCCATAGCAATACCAGCAATAGGTAATTTAATTGGAACACCGGCATCCATAAGTGCTAATGATGCACCACATACAGAAGCCATAGATGAAGAACCATTAGATTCTGTAATTTCAGAAACAATACGTATTGTGTATGGAAAAATATTAAAATCTGGTATTATAGGTAATATTGATTTTTTAGCTAAACGTCCATGCCCTACTTCCCTTCTTTTAGGTAATGATAATATTCCTATTTCCCCCGTTGAATATGAAGGGAAATTATAATGAAATATAAAATTATCAATTTTATTACATATTAATTCATCAAAAGTTTGTGCATCTTTTGTAGTTCCTAATGTTACAGTTACTAAAGCTTGAGTTTCACCTCTTGTAAATAATGCTGATCCATGTGTTCTAGGTAAAAAATTAGTACGTATATCTAAATTACGTATTTCATCTTTTTTTCGGCCATCAATTCTTTTATTTGTATATATTATTTTTTCACGTAAAATTTGTTTTTCTATATTTTTAAATATATTTTCAACTTCATCATTATTAAATATTTTATTTTCAGTAATTAATTTATTTAAAATATTTTTTTTAATTTCATTAATTTTTAAATTACGTTCGTTTTTATTAATTATATTATATGCTTTTATTAAAAAATTTTTTGATAAATTTAATATTTTATTATTTAAAGATTCATTTATTTCATTATTATAACAATTATTTTTTTTTTTTCCAACTTCTTTAACAAATTTTTTAATATTTTTTATAATAATTTGTTGTTTTTCATAACCATAAATAATTGCATTTAATAATATGTCTTCATTTATTAAATTTGATTCTGATTCAACCATTAAAATTGCTTTTGAATTACCTGAAACTATTAAATTTAAATTACTTTCTTTTAATTGTTTAATTGTTGGATTTAATATATATTTATTATTAATATAACCAATACGTGCAGCACCAATTGGTGATAAAAAAGGGATATCTGATAACGCTAAAACTACTGAAGTACCTATTATTGAGACAATATCAGGATTAATTTGTGGATTTAAAGAAATTACTGTTGCTATTATTTGAATTTCATTATTTAAATTTTTTGGTAAAAGCGGTCTAATTGGTCTATCAATTAATCTTGAAATTAAAATTTCATTTTCATTAGGTCTACCTTCTCTTCTAAAAAAACTACCAGGTATTTTACCTGCAGCATAAGACCTTTCTTGATAATTAACTGTTAATAGTAAAAAATTTTGCTCTTTTTTTATTACTTTATCTTTAACAATTGTAACTAAAACAACTGTATCATCAATATCTACAATAACAGAGGCATCAGCTTGTCTTGCAACTAAACCTGTTATAAATTTAACATTATTTTGCCCGTATTTAAATTTTAAAGTATGAAATTTAATCAAATATTATCCTTATTAAGTAATTTATTTATTAAAGTATTTATTTTTAATTGTTTTATATTTTTTAAAATTATTATATTTTAAATATTTTAATATTTTTTTTCTATTTATTATTTTTTTTAATAAACCTATACGACTATGTTTATCATTTTTATTTATTAAAAAATGATTTTTTAATTTTTCAATTTTTTTATTAATTTTATTTATTTGATGTTCAGTTACATCTATATTTTTAATAATATTCATTTAATACCTAAATAAATTAAATTTTATCTTATTTAATTAATTATGATAAAATTTATTTATTTTAAAATTAATAAAATATATAAATACTTTAAATAAATTTATTTATACAATAAATAAAATTTATTTTTTATTAATTAATGATAATATATTTAAACTATCTTTATAAGAACTATCATATATAAAAATTAAATAAGGTGTAAATTTAAAATTTATAACTTTTCCTAATAAAAAACGTATATATTTAGAAAATTTTTTTAATTTTTTAATATATTTTTTCTCTGTAATTTTTATTTTATTATTTAATATACAATTTAATATTGTAATATAAATTTTAACATATTTTAAATTAGAAGATATTATTATATTTGATATAGTTAAAATAAATTTATTTGAATTTTTAATTTTTTGATGTAATATTATAGAAATTTTTTTATATATTTGTTGTTTTATTTTTTGAATACGGGTATTTTTTTTAATCATATTTTTAATATTATATAAATATTTTTAAATAATTTTTAATTTTAAACTTTATTATAAATATTTAAATTATTAATTTAAAATGCTTCAATTTTGTCTTTAATTTTAAAGTTTTTAAAATTTTTAATATAAATACCACATTTCATACCATTATTAACTTCTTTAACATTTTCTTTAAAACATTTTATTGATTCTATTTTTCCTGTATAAATAATTTTATTATTTCTTAAAATTTTAATTTTATTTTTAGTTTTAATTACTCCATGTGTTATTAAACAACCTGCTATTAAACCTAATTTTTCAAATTTAAATACATTAAGTACATTAGCTAAACCAATTATTTTTTTATTATTATTTAATATTATTAAATTAATTTCTTTTTTAATATCATTAATTAATTTATATATTATAGAATAATAACGAATATCTAAATTTTTTAAATTAATTATTTTACGAATAGAATACTCTGCATATACATTAAATGCTAATATAATTGCATTATTATTTAAAGCTAATATTAAATCATTTTTAGAAATATTACCTATTCCTAAACTAATAATATTTATTTTTATTTTTTCATTTGTTAATTTTAATAATTCATTTTTAATTACTTCACAAGATCCTAAAACATCTGATTTTAATATAATATTTATTTTATATATTTTAATTTTATTTAAATTATTAATATTATTTTTATCCCTCTCTTTTTTATTTTTTATAATATTTGTTTTTTTTTTTTTTTCTAAAAAATTTTTTATTTTATTTTCATCATTTATAAAAAAAATTTTCTCCCCAATTTTAGGCATAATAGGAAAACCTATAATTTCAATAGGTACAGATGAATTAACTAAATTTATTTTTTTTCCAAAAGTATTATACATTGATTTTATATGATTATATTCAAAGTTATATATAATAATATCCCCTTTTTTTAAAATACCTTGTTTTAATAATATTGTAACAATAGGTCCATTATTTTTATCAAAATAAGATTCTAAAACAACACCTTTTGATATTTTTTTTTTTTTTTCTCTTAATTCTAATATTTCTGATAAAATTAAAATTGATTTAATTAAATTATTAACCCCCTCTCCAGTTTTAGCTGAAATATTTATAAATTGAATTTCGCCCCCCCATTTTTCTGATATAATTCCATATTGTGCTAATTCATTTTCAATAGTATTAATATTTAAATTAATTTTATCTATTTTATTTATTGCAATAATTAAAGGTATATTTAATTTTTTTGAATATTTTATTGTTTCTATTGTTTGTGACATAACTTTATCATTTGCTGCAATTACTAAAACTATAATATCTGTGTTTTTAACACCTCTTTTACGCATAGAAGTAAAAGCTTCATGACCTGGAGTATCAAAAAAAGTTATTATTCCATATTTTGTTTTAATATTATATACTCCAATATGTTGAGTAATTCCACCAGATTCTTGTAAGACTAATTTTGTTGATCTAATATAATCCAACAATGTTGTTTTACCATGGTTAACATGCCCCATTATTGTAACAATTGGTGATTTTTTAATTAAATTTTTTTTAATTTTTTCTTTTTTTTTTTTAAATTTATTATTATATAAAATTATTTTATTACTAAAACATTTTAAAATTAAATATATAGTTTTTTTTTTTATTATATATTCATTAGATATTATTATTTTTAATTTTATTAATTTAAATATTAATTTATTATATTTTAAATTAATTATATTTGATAATTTTAGTAAAGAAATATTTTTAAATATAATAATATTAAATTTATATTGTTTATAATATTTAATATTTTTATTTTTATATAAATTTACATATTCTTTATAATTAATAATTTTATTTAAAAATTTTTTAAATGTTTTTTTATATTTTAATTTAACATTCATATTTAAAATCTCTTAATTTTGAATTCTAAAATTTTAAATTTTAAATTTTATTTTAAAATTTAATTTTTTATATAATATTATTTTTTTAATTTATTTGAAATAATAATATTTTCATTATTTTTTAAAATTAAATTACTTTTAAATTTTTTAATATTAATATTTATTAATAGTAAATTTAAAAAAAAAAAAATTGCTATTAAAATTAATATTATTTTATCAATTTTATTAGTTTTAATATTTTTTTTTTTTTTATTAATATATATATTATTATTAAATTTAAATATAATTAAAATATTAATAATAATTGATATTATTATAAAAAATATTAATAAAAAATTGTGCATATAATTTCCTAAAATTTTAATATTTTAAAATAAATTATATATTTAATATATATATAAATTTTTCTATAAATATTTTATATTTTATTTTTAAAAACAAAATATGAAAAAAATATTAATAACAAATATAGGTTTTAAAAAATTAAAAAAAAAATTAAATTATTTAAAAAATATAATAAGACCTAAAATTATAAAAGAAATAATTAAAGCAAGAGCACATGGAGATTTAAAAGAAAACGCTGAATATCATTCAGCAAAAGAACAACAAAATTTTTGTGAAAATAAAATAAAAGAATTTGAATTAAAATTAATATTTTCTAAAATAATAGATATTACAAAAATACCTAATAATGGAATAGTTTTATTTGGAACAACAGTTACTATTATAAACTTATATAATAAAAAAGTTTCAAAATATCGTATAGTAGGTGATGATGAATCTAATATTAAAAAAAATTTAATTTCAGTTAATTCCCCTATAGCAAAAAATTTAATTAATAATAAAATTAATGATATATTATTTATTAAAACACCACTTGGTTTTATTAAATATAAAATTTTAAAAATAGAATATATTTAATATAATTTATATTATTTAATATATTAATAATTATAATATTTTTATATTTTAAAAATTTTATTTTTAAATATTTATTAATAATTTTATGGATATAAAAATGAAAAAATATTTGATATCAACCTCTATATTATCTGCAGATTTTTCAAAATTAGGAGAGGATACACAAAAAGTTTTAAAATCTGGTGCTGATATGTTACATTTTGATATTATGGATAATCATTATGTTGAAAATTTAACATTTGGTCCTATAATATGTAAATCATTAAGAAATTATGGTATTACTGCTCCTATAGATATTCATTTAATGATTAAACCAGTTGATAGAATAATCCCTGAATTTATAAAAGCAGGTGCAAATATTATATCTTTTCACCCTGAAACTTCTAAACATATAGATAAAACAATACAAATAATTAAAAATTATGGATGTAAAGTAGGTTTAGTTTTTAATCCTACAACTTCATTAAATTATTTAAAATATATTATAAATAAAATTGATAGAATTGTATTAATGTCTGTTAATCCAGGATTTGGAGGACAATTATTTATAGAAAATATTTTTGATAAAATTAAAGATGCTAAAAAAATAATTGATAAAAGTGGTTATAAAATTGATTTAGAAATTGATGGAGGTATTAATATAAATAATATTTCAAAAATTTCAGAATTAGGTGCAAATATTTTTGTTATTGGTACAGCTATATTTAAAGAAAAAAATTACAAATTAATTATAAATAAAATAAAAAAAAAAATAAATTTATTTAATAATTAATTTATATAAATATTTTAAATTTTAATATTAAATAAAAATTTTAATTTTTTAATATTTTTATCCTCTTTTATTTTATTAAATAATAATAAATATTTTTTTTTGTATATTTTATTTTTATAATTAATATAATTATTATTTAAAATATTAAATTTTAAAATTTCTTTATTATTTAAATTTTTAAATACATTTTCAATTTCTTCATTATTTTTTTTTATATAATATAAAATTTTTTTTTTATCAATATATTTAAAATTTAAAACTAAAAATTCTATTTTTTTTTTTGTTTCAAATAAAATATAATTTATTTTTTTTTTATATTTATTATAAATATTATTATAAAATTTATTATAAAAGTAATTATTTATTATATTATTAAATAACGTTTTTTTAATATTAAAATTTATTATATTAATTAATGAATTATATTTATTAAAGGATTTAATATTAATAGATAATTTTTTAATTTTATTTTCATTTAAATTAAAATTGATTTTATTTAAATTTTTTTTGCATATATTTTTAATAATTTTTTTTAAAAAAAAAAATCTTTTTTTAAAACTTAAAAATAATTGTGGTTTTTTTTTAGAAATATTTTTATTAATAATTAATAATGCCCTTAATAAAGTTATTTCAACACCAATTTTTTTATTTGGTGAATATATTAATTCTTTTCTTCCATTTATAAAAATTTTATAATATAATTGTATATTTTTTTGTGTTAAAATTTTAGATAATTTATATAAACGATATTTAATATTAATATATTTATCATCAACATTTTTATTTTTTAATAATTTTATCATAGATATATTATGTAATAGTGTTAAAATTTCTATTAATAAATAATCCCAATCTATATTAAATGAAGATAATTTAGAAATTATTTTCATTATTTCAACACTATTATTAAAAATAAGTAATTCTAATATATATATAGAATATTTATTATCAAAAAATCCTAACATATTATTTACTTTATTGAATTCTATTATTCCATTTCCAATAACAATAGCTTGATCAGTTAAAGTAAGAGCATCTCTCATACTTCCATTTGATATATATGATATAATTTTTAATGAATTAGAATCAAATTTTATTTTTTCAAATTTTAAAATTTTTTTTAATTGATAATAAATTTTTTTTTTTTCAATTGTTTTAAAATATAATTTAAAACAACGTGATAAAATTGTTTCAGGGATTTTATTTATATTAGTTGTTGCTAATAAAAACTTAATATGTTTAGGAGGTTCCTCTAAAGTTTTTAATAAAGCATTAAAACTATTACGTGAAAGCATATGAAATTCATCTATAATATAAATTTTAAATCGTCCTTGAATTGGGGTATAATGTATATTATTTAATAAATCTCTTGTATCCTCAACTTTAGTTTTAGAAGCAGCATCAATTTCTATAAGATCTATAAAAGTATTATTATCTATTTGTTTACAATTAATACAATAACCACATGGATTATATGAAATACCATTAATACAATTTAAACATTTTGCTATTAATCTTGCTATAGTTGTTTTACCAACTCCTCGTATTCCATAAAAAATATATGCATGATGAATTCTTTTTAATAAAAAACTATTTATTAAAGATATTAATACATGTTCTTGACCAATAACATCTTTAAAAAATTTAGGTCTCCATTTACGTGCAAGAACTTGATGATTCAT